>JACMQJ010000646.1 GCA_014377055.1 Candidatus Sericytochromatia bacterium | reverse complement strand
CCTATTTGCTCAAAAAATCTTTGTAAGCCAATATTATTATTTGAATATGTTTCAAAAATTTCTTTTAAAAGCTGTTTGTCGTTATTACTTAGAACATAGTTTAAAGGGGTTTGTATTATCTTATAGCTTACAGATATTCCTGACTTGCCTTCTTTTAATAAAAATCCTGATTCGATAAGTCTATCAATATCACTTTTAAAAGCATGTCTTGTTGGAACTTGATAGATATTTTTATATTCATCAGAAAATTTTTCTTCTAATTGCTTTATTGTATAATCGGATTCTATTAATTTATTAATGACAAAAAAGAATCTTTTGAGTGTGTTCATAATTTAATAATTTAAATGAAAATAATACTTTTCTTGAAATTTATATTCTACATTAAACACAATAAAAAATGAAAGCATTTTCTTATTATTTAAATCAACTTTAACTTTGAGATTTTAACAATATAGTTGATTACTCAATAAAAATCTGAAAAAAGTTTTATGCAGAATAATTTAATAAAACGAAAACACTTTGACGAGCTCAGCATTCATAGAATTACCGTATACTTTATTATAGAAAAATGTAAAAATTCTAGGTAATAAGTGGAAATAGCAAAACAAACTCTAAAAAAATATTGGGGTTATGATTCTTTTAGAGAAAACCAAGAAGAAATTATTAATAATATTATTTTAGGCAAAAATTCGTTAATAATACTTTCTACAGGTGGAGGTAAATCTATCTGTTTTCAATTACCTGCATTAATAAGTGATGGTTTAACAATCGTAATTTCTCCACTAATAGCCTTAATGGAAGATCAGGTGAGAAATCTAAACAATAAAGGTATTGATGCTATGTATCTTAACAGTTCGCTTTTACCACAAGAGTCAAAAAAAGTATTAATTAGTATTGCTGAAAATAAATACAAAATTATTTATACTTCACCAGAAAAATTTCAAAGTAAAAAATTTTTAGAAATTATAAAAAAAATAAAAATAAGTAGAATAGTTTTTGATGAAGTACATTGTTTAAGTGAGTGGGGACATGATTTTAGACCTGATTATAAGAGAATTGGTAAACAAATAAGAGAATTAAATTTATGTAATCAAATCGTTGCTTTTACTGCTACTGCAACTTCTAGGGTGAGAAAAGAAATAATAGAAATATTAGATTTAAAAGATGTTTTTATTTCTATTTCTAGTTTTGATAGAAAAAATATTTTTATAGGAATTAAAAAATTTATAACACCATTAGGCAAATATCTTTTTTTTAAAAAAGTATTATCACAATCATCAAAAACTTTAATTTATTGTTCAACACGTAGCATAACTGAATTTATGTCAGCTAAACTATCAAGGAAATTAAAAATAAAGACGGGTTTTTATCATGCAGGCTGTGCAGGTATTGAACGAAAAAATACTCAAGAAGATTTTAAAGTTGGAAACATATCTTGCTTACTTGCAACAACAGCTTTTGGTATGGGCATTGATATTAGTGATATTGATACTGTCATTTATTGGAATTTTCCATCATCTATTGAGGAGTATTATCAAGGTATAGGTAGAGCAGGACGAAATGAAGAAGTACAAGCAAAATCATGGATGTTATACAATTCAAGTGATATAAAACTACAAAATAATTTATTATCCATTAATTTACCAACTAATAATATTCTAAAGAAAGTAATTAGATCAATATTAAGCCTAGAAAAAGAAAAAAAGATAAGAGAAAAATTTAACCTTTCGGAAACAATAATAAATGCTATTACACTAATACTTGAATCTAAAGATACTTTTAAAGAAACCGAAGTTGACAAAAATTTTATTAAAGTAATAAGTCAAGATTTGAAAAAAATATTTGATAACAAAAAAGAAAAATTTAAAAGCTTAAGAAAATTAGCAAGCAATAAAGGTTGTAAAAGAAAATATTTATTAGAATATTTTGGTGAAATAATTAATCAAGAAAATTGTAATAATTGCAGTTATTGCCTCAAATCATAAATAATTATTTTTAACTTAAACTTAACTTAAATGAAGCCCAAACTTTCCTATAATAAACAGATATATTTATATTAAGATCACAAAAAAAATATGTTAAACTCAAAAAATTTTAAAATACTCTCATTATTAACAATATTGTCATCACTCATCAGCTGCTATTCAATTACAACCTCCAAAGATAACTTTCAAGATCAAGATGTTACAACACAGAGTATTAGAGATATAACAGGTTTAACAGCAAAATCTATAGCTGGTTGGAAAAGTCATTTACTTGATGTTTCCTTGGACGGCGGCTCAATACAAAAAGACTGCGAACCATTTTATAAATTAGCCAAAGGTAAAGTTAAAGGTAATGTGATGCTTTTTCATGGCTTTACATCTTGTCCTCAACAATACCAAGAGTTATCAGAGATTCTTGCCAATAATGGATTTAATGTATTTGTACCGTTGTTACCAGGTCATGGTCAAAAACCAATAGTGCAAAATCAAAAGATAGTCGACTATACTCAAAAACTTGCTGATTTACAAACAGTTGGTATATATGAAAATTTTTCAAAAAAAATGGGTGCAATGCTAAAAGATGAGCCTGGCATAAAGGTTGTTGCTGGTTTATCAGTTGGTGGTACAATAGCTGCTAAAGCAATGTTAACAAATCCAGATGTTTATGATAGAGGACTATTAATGACTCCTTTTTTTAATGCTTCTAGTTATAATTCGATTTTACTTCCTGTTTTGGGACCATTTATTCCTAATAAAGAAATAGGATGGGGAGCCGCTTGTGAAGATCAAAGAAAATTGGGTCGTGCAGGATATTGTAACTTTAAGCTTGCAAATGTTGCTGCAGTTCGTAAATTTGGTCTTGATACATTAAAACAATTAGACTCTATCAAAAAACCAATACAAATTATAGGTGTAGAGCAAGATAGTGCTGCTTCAAACAAGGAAATAGGACAAGCAGTAAGAAAAATAAATGGTAGCAAAGGTTGTTTTTTCCCAAAAGGTACATCCCACTCAATGTTATCAAGACAAGATAATGTTAATAAGGATATGTTTTGGTTATCGGCTCTAAAAAGTCAAATACTTGATTATGTAAAAACAGGTAAAAGCTTTGATGTAGTTGGTAAATCAGAAGAAGAACTTGGACTTTGTCGTTATAAATAAAAAATATTTTGACACGAATTTTACGAATTACACAAACAAAGATGAATAAGAATAATTTTTAAAATATTTATTCTTACACAAAGTCTTCACTCATGGAATTTTTTTAACTCATGCCTAAGTCTTATTCTAATAAACTAATGAATACTAATAATTTAAAAAAATCTGTGTTAATCCTTTAATCAATTAAATCCGTGATTCATTTTCTTAACTTATATACAACTTATTAACTCTATCTTCTAATTCTTTAATCCGTTCAATCAATTTTAGAGGAACTTTTTTATGATTGCTCTTTAACTTTTCTTTTAATTTTTCTTTTAATTTACTTAGCTTATTTTCTAATTCCAAACCAAATCTATTTTCGAGATTACTAAAACTTTTGCTGTATAGAGGATTTTCTGAAAACATTTTATAAGCTTCACGATGTAGATACATATTACTGCTAATAGGTTTGTATAAAATTGATGTTTTTTTACTGGTTAATGGACAAATAAAATAATAAAAATATTTATCTGGATCAATAATGCTATTTACTTTTTCTAAATATATTTTGTAATCCATACTAGTCTTTTTTTCTGTTTGAGTATCAACTTGAATATAACTTAATTGAATATGTGGTCTATCTGCATAAATTATATTACTAATGATTTTTACATTATCGACTGGCATACCACGAATAGTCCAAATCATATTACCAACAAAATCACCTTTAAAATATCCCTGCTTAGTTAAAAAAGAAGCACTCAATTTTCTACAATCTTCAACAAATTCTTCTGTATCTTCTGCTTGTTTAGTCATTATCTTGTTTTAAAAACCTGTCTAATATAATATTTATATGCCCAATATGGCATTTTTAATTTTAAATGATTATTTAATTTTATAATATTTACTCTCAATATCTCTTAATTTAAATTGAAGTTTAATCAATTCTAAAAAGTATCTACTTTGTTGATAAAAAAAATAGGAATTAATCTAAACCATAAAAAAATTAGAATACCAAAAATTATTAACATAATCCCTAATTGTAAAAAAAACTTTAAAAATTTTTCATTATTAATTTGTGGTACTAAGTATTTTATTTCAGCAGGTCTTTCTTTGATTTGTGGAAACTGTTTTGGTGAAGCATCACAATGAACATAAATAAAACCATTTTCCTCAACTGAATTAAAGGATATAGCATTTCTTTCATTATTTTCTTCATCTTCTTTTATTTGTGCCACTTTTTTACAAATACCATCTGTGTCAAAATGCCAACCATGATGACGACATACTAAGTTTTCATTTTCGACCCATCCTTTAGACATTTGGATATTTCTATGTGGGCATCTATCAAGTAATACACCAACTTTTTGTTCTTTTCCTCTGAATAAAACTATTGGTATGCCATTTATATTTTTACTTAAAGGTTTATTTATTAAATCATTTGATTTACAAACTCTATACCATTTTTCTTCCATAATTTAGTTTTTTATTTGTTAGGAGTTGATATTATAATTATCTTTTATTATTTTGACACAAGGTTATATTACTTGCCAATATTTTTTACCTATAATTTAAGTTATGTCATTTTTATT
>JACMQJ010000645.1 GCA_014377055.1 Candidatus Sericytochromatia bacterium | reverse complement strand
TTTTTAGTTTTATTTAATTTATTTCAATCATCAAAAAGTGTTTCACTTAGATTATCTTCATGTTCTATACTATGTTTTAATATATTATTTATGTAGTGCCTATTTCTTCTATTTTTCTTAGAATCAGAGCGTTTATCATATCTTTTATCAACCACTTTTGCATCTAAATTATCTCCATTATCAAAAATATCAAGAGATTTAACATCTGTTCTTTTCATTCTTTTTTCCAAAACTAGGAATAATATCCCAAAGTATTATAATATATTTGTATTGGCTTAAGGAATGAAAATATATTCATAATAAATTCTTAAAGCGAAAACTTGATGATTTACTCTCAAATAATTAAATAATATTTTTCAATGATAGGAGATATTTATATGGAATTCAACATAAGATCAGTTGCAGAAGTAATTAATAATAGAGATGATTTAGCCGATGATTTTTGGGGTGAGATAATTTCAGAAATAAGATTATCAGATGAATATTCAGAAGAGTCATTTGCTGGTATAGAAGAGTTTTCACATCTTGAAATATTTTTCGTTTTTGACAAGGCTATTAATAATAAAATTGTGTCTGGTAGTGAACATCCAAGAGAGAATAAGGATTGGCCAAAAGTAGGTATTTTTGCACAGCGTAAAAAGAATAGACCTAATTTTATAGGTTCAACTATTGTTGAGTTGATTAAAAAACAAGGTAAATCTATTTTTGTTAAAAACCTTGATGCAATAAATAAAACACCAATAATAGATATAAAGCCTGTTATGAAAGAGTTTTTACCAACAAATACTATCCAACCTCAATGGTCAGTCGAGTTAATGAAGGATTACTGGAAATAATTATTATAAATATTGAAAAAATAATGTTATTTACTCTGATAGGTTATTTTTAAATTATACAAAGTGTATGATTAGACTTTAGATGATATTTTTAGTGTTTAGAGTCAAATAAATTAATGGATGTTGAAGTATTAAAACATGAATATGAAATATTTACTATAATAGATAAATATAAACTTAGACAAGAACAATTAGTTTTTATAGATTTAGCAAAAGTAATCATAACTGAGCTTGCTGTCTTAATTCATGGTAAAAATCTTAAAAATATAATTTAAACTATTTTTTAAAAGGAAAATACCAATTTAACTTACCTGATACTTTCATTATACCTGGTACAACTATCATTCTGATTAAGGTTGCATCAATAAATATAGCAATCGCCAATCCTGTCCCTAACATTTTTATTAAAATAATATCAGCCTGAATAAATGCTAAAAATACTATTAACATTATTAATGCTGCTTTTGTAATAACACCACTCGTTTGATCTAAACCCTCAATAATTGCCTGATCATTATCTTTATTTTTTTGATATGATTCATAAATTCGACTAAGCAAAAATACCTCATAATCCATACTCAGACTAAACATAATACAGAATAAAATTATTGGTATACCTGATAATAATGATTCTGGCGAATATTTTAGATTGATAAACCTTGCACCCCAACTATATTGAAAAATCATAATAAGTATTCCGTAACTAGCTAAAAGAGATATTGTATTAACAAAAATAGCTTTCAAGGGAATGAATATAGATTTAAAAATATAAGCCAATAAAATAAATGTGACAAAGTAAGTACATAAGATAATATATATTGAACTTGAATAAAGTTTATCTATCAAATCATGACTTATAGAGGCAGGTCCACCTACTTCTACTTTTAATTTATTTGCAGTTACTTTTCTTAAATCTGTAATTAAATTATTAACTTCAAAGCTTTTTAAATTTTTATTTGTAAAGACTTGGATTAACGTTAGTGTTTTATCATCACTAACCAAGTATTTTTTTAGTGTTTCTAATTCAGGGATATTTAAGTTACTACTATAAACCAGCAAATAATTGGCTAAATTAAAATTATTAGAAAAATCTACCAAGCTATAAATATTACTGATTCTTGGATCTTTTTTTATCTTACTTGTATATTCAGAGATATTTATTAGATTGTTACTATCTGTAATCATACCATTTGTTGTTTTAGCCAAAATAAAAATAGGAAATGTAATATCAGCTTTAGATATTTTTTGTAATTCTATAAATCCTTGTTTTGATTCCATATAATCAGGCATAATTCGTATTTCTGGATCTGATAATTTTAGGTTAATAATAGGCAAGCTACACAGTAAAAGAATAATTAATGCTATTATTGTCGTCCAAAGACTATTTTTTATAATAAAGTATGACCATTTAAAATTAAATTTATGCTTAAATGGTTTAAAATTAGATAAAAATAATGGATAGTCTAACTTATCGGTTAATAAATAAAGCATTATCGGTGTTAAACTTATTGCAGCTAATACAGAAAATAAAACAACAATAACCCCACCCATAGCAATAGAATTAGTTAAATTTAGATTAGGTATGAATAATGCACAAAATCCAATCAAAACAGCTGTTCCAGAATTAATTACAGACAGACCTGCTGTTTCAACTGTTGTCTTTAAAGCTATATTTTTATTTGATGTCAATAGTTCTTGTCTATATCTAGTTATTAATAACAGTGAGTAATCAATGCTTAAAGCCAAACCAAGCATAGTTGATACATTTTGACAAAAAATAGATAAATTAAAGTAAATAGTCAATATTTTAAGCAGTGATATAGTTATTATAGTTGCCGAAAATCCTGATATTAAAGCTATAATAGAGGCTGTTATGGATCTAAAAGCAAAGATTAAAACAATAAAAGTTAAAAACAAAACTCTTAATTCAGCTTCTTTACCTTGTTTTTCACTAATAGTATTCATATCATAAGAAAAGGCAGCATTTCCTGTCAAAAATATTTTTAAGGTTTTGTCATTTGTGTTTTTAGTTAAAAATGATTCTATAGTTTCTCTTATTTTTGGTGTATAACTTTCGAGATAAGAAAAATCTTGCTTTTTTAGTTGTAAAATAATTGC
>JACMQJ010000644.1 GCA_014377055.1 Candidatus Sericytochromatia bacterium | reverse complement strand
CACACTACGAGAAGCACATTTATTAATGGAATTAATTGCTGAAACCAATTGTCTGGCTAGCTTGGATATGGCGGAAGTAAATCCAATACTTGATAATAGAAATCAGACAGCTAATATTGCAAAAGCTCTATTAGAGTCTGCGTTGGGTAAAGTTATTTTTTAATTTTAATTTGAATAATTTAATGTACTGGGCCGTCAGAATCTTGACTTAATGAATCTGTTGGCTCATATTCTTCTATATCATCTTTGTATGATTCAGGGCTTTCTACTGGACTGATAGATGGCAAAGGAGCATTCTTTGAAATTGATTCATCTGCATTTGATCTATTACAGGCTTGCAAAATAAATACAGGTATTAACAAAACTAATATATATTTTATAATTCTAACTTTGCTCATTCAAATATCTACTTTCCAAATTTCATAAAACAAAGTTAAATTATAGTCGATAGAAATAGATTTTAGTTATAAGTATGTAATATACTAGTTGCAGGTCTAGTTTTATGTAATGTCCAAACTGTATCAAAATCAGGTGAATCCATAAAGTCTTCATTCATAATTAATTCCCAACCAAGAGCTACTTTATGAGGTTGCATTCTTGGTGGTGTTGTTAATTGTATTAAATCCTGATAAACAAGCTCAGTACAATAAAATCTAGTGTCCGAATTCATTAAAAATAATGTGTCATAACTTTTACCAATTTGTTGACTTGCATAATCAAACATTTTACTCACTTGAGATTGATCAAGGTTTTTGTATCTCAAAACCACAAATTTATCTCTTTCGGCTCTGGATAAATACTCTGACAAGGTTTCTTTGATTACCCCTGTAAATTTTTTACCACCAACTCCCTTTGTCGCTAGTGAGTGAATAATGACATCGTTACCAAAATAAAGAATAGCATGAATAAAAGAACCATTATTACCACAAAGTATTATATCACCTGGTTTTAAAGCATTTTTTAACTGTGCAATCTCATCGACGCTAATCTTAGGTACATCATCAGTTTTGCTCTTTTTTCCAAAAAACATTCTCACAGGATAATCAGCAAAAAAATATCCTACTTTTTGTGATAGTTTACTTTTATTAAGAAGTCTAAAAAGTAAACTTCCTTTCTCTGAAACATTTTTTGCGAGATTTATAGCTTGGGTAACTGGTTGTACACTAATGTCATCTGCAAAATTTTGAATAAATATAGTTTCAGCAAAACTATTAATTGATGCTTTATTAGTTGTTGCATCTTTTTCGGCTTGATAATCTTGGGCTGTGTATGACTGCTCCATCGGCTTAGATTGTGAGATATGAATTAAAGTATCTTCTTGAGAGCAACTAAAAAGTATAATTGAAGATGCTAATGCTACTACTAATTTTTTCATAAAAAAGCCTCTTTAATAAAACTAAAATCTGTATCTCTTATTTAGATATAGATTATTTTTATTATAACTTGTTATATTTTTCTTAAAGTTTACTTAATGATATGATAATCATTTTCCAGAAGAAAAATATTACTATTAGTTTGTCTTATTTAAACGGGAATATCAGTAGTAGGCGTTTAATAAATAATTAGATTCTAATTAATTAAAAAAGAGAGAGGAATATATATTTCTCTCTCTTTTTTTGTCTAGATATAAAATTATTACTAAAAAAGATTAATTAAAACTAATTGTCATTCAATGCTTTACGCAAAGAACCTTGACATTTTTCTAACAATGTTTTTGCATTATTAAACTCAATATTTTTTATTTGCATT
>JACMQJ010000643.1 GCA_014377055.1 Candidatus Sericytochromatia bacterium | reverse complement strand
TGATTTGATCTTGAAATATTGGTATAACACTGCCTCTACTACCAATAACATTACCAAAACGAACTGTCATATATGATGTTTTTGAGTTTTTGTTAAAACATTTGACAACTAACTCAGCTAATCTTTTGGTTGTACCCATTACACTTGTCGGATTGACAGCTTTATCGGTTGAAATATTAACAAACTTTTGTACACCATATTTATCAGACATTTCAACCAGAACTTTAGTACCGTAGACATTATTCATAATTGATTCATAAATGTTTTCTTCCATTAGTGGAACATGCTTATGAGCAGCAGCATGAAAAACTAAATCGGGACGATATTGAGAAAATACTTTTTCCATCATATTGCGATCTTTTATATCAGCAATAACTCTAATCTGTTGTATGTTTGGATACATTTCTGTAAGAGTATTAGATATTTTAAAAATACTATTTTCTCCATGACCTAATAAAATAATTTTTTCTGGTGAAAACTGAGACAATTGACAGCAAAGCTCGGAGCCAATTGATCCTCCAGCACCTGTAATTAAAATAACTTTATTATTTATTAGATTAGAAAGTTCCGAATTATCAATAACAATTGGTTGCCTGCCTAATAAATCTTCTATTCTTATCTCTCTAATACTAGTAACACTGACATTACCTGAAATTATTTCTTTAATTGAGGGAATTATTTTTACTTCTGCTTTAGTTTTTGAACAAATTTCGACAATATCTCTAATTACTTTTGCTTTTGCTGATGGAATAGAAATAATTATAATATCTATTTCCCAATCTTTAACCACATTAATGATTGTATTTCTATTACCAAAAACTTTTACACCATTTATTCTAGCTTTTCTTTTTTGTGGATCATCATCAATAAAACCAATCGGCATATATGTATTTTCTGGGTATTTAAGCATTTCATTTACCAATAACTGTCCTGCATCTCCAGCACCTATAATTAAGGCTCTTTGCTTTGCTTTTTTGGTAACATTAATAATTCCCTGTGAAAATCTTTTACTACTTCTAACAGAACAAAAAGCAATTAACATCAAAGACCATTCAAAAACAAAAATAGATCTTGGGAATGAACTATTATTACTAAGATAAGCAACTAAAATAAAAGCAATAGATCCTACAGATGTAGAATATCCAACACTTAACATCTCACGCATACCAAAATACTTCCATAAGTGGGAATATACACCCATCATGTAGTTAGTTGTAATACGAATAAGAGGCAATATTGGTAAAAAGAACCAAAATTGTTTGATGTGTTCAACAGGTATTACACCTTCAAACCTAACAGTAAAAACAGTCACATAAATCATCGAAACAAGCAAAATATCAATAAAAACTTGACCAATACGAAATAAAGGTATAATTGTCTTAATTGCCATGCTACTTTATAATAATCCTAAATTTTATCTACTATTTTTATTACTAATTGTGTTTTAACACTGAGTTGGATTTTCTAAATGTCTAAACTGTATTAAATTATATTCCCATTATTTTGTTAAAAGTAACTTATGTGATTTTTATATTTCCTTTAATAAAATTAAAATCCTAGAAACAAAGTTATAATCTATTTTGTATTATTGTTTTGTTATTTTAAAAGATCTTTAGCTATTTTTTTATCAAGTGATATTTCTAAAGGCATAAAAATAAAAAGCTTTAGAGTTATGAGATAAATAAAACCTACAAATAAAATAGCCAAATAAGGTCCTATTTTGGCAACACTGGTTTGCAAAAGCATTGTAATAAAAATTAGAACAAAATTTACTGATAATGCTGAAATAATTGTTTTTAATATATGTTTAATTATTTTTTTACTGTTATTTATACTTTCAATATCAAGTTTTTGATCAGATAATGCAACTTTAAGGGCATTTTTTATTTCAGATAATTTAAAATTGGCTAGTGATATAATTAAACCTGCAAGAATAGATAATAATACAGGCAAATTAATTAAAAAGTTTAATTTTAAATAATCTCCTTCTGTTATATATAAGCTCAAATAAATGAG
>JACMQJ010000642.1 GCA_014377055.1 Candidatus Sericytochromatia bacterium | reverse complement strand
TGATACGTTAAAAAAAGAAAATAAGTTACAAGAAGCTTTTAATAAATATAAAACAGCTTCAAAGATAGAAACTGATTTATTAAAACCACTTTTAGAGATGGGTGATTTGTGTATATTAACAGACGATTATGATAAGGCTATAGAGTTTTTTGAAGATGCTGTTAAAAAATTCCCTGACGACATTCAAGCATTAAAACATCTATATCAGGTATATTTTTCTAAATCCAAAGGTTTGTTTAAAAAGACATGGAAAATTAAAGCAGAAGATATACTTAAAAAAATAGAAGCTATTAAAAATAAAAACTTGGTAAATACTAATGATAAAAATATTAAATAAGGCAACAGAAGAAGAAATAGCAATAATTTTATCTACTGTTATTTATCTAAAGCAAACAAATATCTTAGCAAAAAATAATATTAGTAATTGGAAGCTCTCATCAACAATTCCTAATAAAAATGTTAGCAATTGGAATAATAATAAATCTGTGTGGATAACAGAATCAAAAATATAAATAAAATATTTGTCTGAATATCTCAAACAATGTAGATTTAGCCCATTGTCATTTTAGTATTATATTTTTTCTATCACTGAGTAATAATGAGAACATAAAAAGCTTAATTTTTCTAATAATTCACAAGATAACACAGAATATGGTGCTATTGTTCTAACTAATATTGGATTTAATGTTATTGGATAAAAAGTTATTTTTGCTTTAGGAAATAACTTTTTTAACTCCTCACGATCTATTTTTGTTACATTTTTATTCCAAGGATTAAAAAATCTTATGTCATAAGAAAATATTTTACCACCTGACTTTAAAACTCTATACATCTCATTAGCAAATAATTTTCTTGATGAAAAATCTAAAATAGATGAAAAAACAGTTGATTGCATCAATAAATCAATAGTTTTATTTTGATAAGGTAAATCAAACCCATTAATTAATTTTAAATCAGCACTAACAAGAATATCTTTTACTCTATTATATCGTTCAGGAAGAATCTCTACGCCATGAACATTTTTTATATCAATACCTAGTCTTAATAGATTAAGAATATCGTTACCACTGCCAAATCCAACATCTAATAATTGAATGTTTGATAAGTCACTATCAAAATACTTATTCAATAGCCTAGCAAGAACTTTCTCTCTGGAGATTATAAAATAAGTATTTTGAGGTAATATGGGATTATAGTCTATTTTGGGACTAATACTTCTATCTTTATAAACATCCTTAATTCTATTAATTTCGTCTTCCATAATATTTTTTATTTAGAGAAAAAGTATAATATTATTCAATTACAATTAATAAGGTATTACTAGGAATACTTTCACCTGCATTAACTTTTATTTCTTTGATTATTCCATCCATTTGTGAAACAATATCACTTTCCATTTTCATTGCTTCCAAAACGATCAAAATTTGACCTTTTTTTATTATTTCGTCTTTTTTAACAAGTATTTTGACTACAGTACTAGCCATAGGAGCAATTATTTGGTTTGTATTATGATTTTCTTTTTCATTCTTTTTTTTAGTTACAACTTTATTTGCTCCAGCTTTTACTTTTTTATCCTTATAGACAATAACATTAAATAATTTCCCATTTACTTCTATTTCTAATGATTCCTTATCTTTTGGTTCTAAATTCCCTATTTCTGTTACATCTTCACTTGAGTCGATAAATTCAGACTTAAAGTTTGTAGAGATAAAGTTTGTAGAATAATTACCTTCTCTAAACTCGGTGTTTTTCATAGCCCATTTATGAAAATCAATGGTTGTTGGTACACCTTTAATATTATATTCATTTAAGGCTCTATAACATTTATTTATAGCTCTTTCTCTTGTTTCATCCCAAACAACTAATTTTGCTATCATTGAATCATATTCACTTGGTATTCCCCAGCCTTTATAAGCTACACTGTCAACTCTAACTCCAAATCCATTTGGTTCTTGATAATCTACCAACAATCCAGCAGTAGGTCTAAAATTATTTTTTACATCTTCGACAGTTATTCTACATTCAATAGAATGACCACGAGGAATGATGTCTGATTGTAAATAATTAAGCTTATTGCCATTAGCAATGCTTATTTGTTCTTTGACCAAATCTATACCATAAACCATCTCTGTAATTGGGTGTTCAACTTGAAGTCTGGTATTAACTTCCATAAAATAAAATTGTCCATCTTGTTCCAAAAACTCAAATGTTCCTGCACCACTATATTTTAAAAATGTTGCACCTTGTATTGCTGATTCAAGGATTTTTTTCCTTACTTCTGGAGATAAATAAGGTGATGGTGTTTCTTCAATTAATTTTTGATGTCTACGTTGAATAGAGCAATTTCTTTCGCCAACATGAATAACATTACCGTGATTATCCCCAAGTATCTGTACTTCAATATGTTTTGGACTTGGCAAAAACTTTTCCACATAAACAGTATCATCACCAAAATAATTTTTTCCTTCACGCATTGCTCCTTCAAGTGATTCTCTTACTTGATCCTCTGAGTATACAGGTCTAAGACCTCTACCACCACCTCCTGCACTCGCTTTTAGAGCAACAGGATAACCATAAGTTTTGGCAAAATCTAAAACTTCTTCAATGGTTGTCACTTTTCCGTTTGAACCTGGGGTAAGTGGCACACCTGCTTTTTTCATAAAGGCTCTAGCTCTAAGCTTATCGCCCATTAGCTCCATAACATCAGCAGTTGGACCAATAAAAATAATATTATTATTTTCACATGCTCTAGCAAATAGTGAATTTTCTGATAAAAAGCCATATCCTGGATGAATAGCCTCAGCACCTGATTTTTTTGCAAGATCAATAATTTTATCAATATTCAAATATGTATCTTTAAGTGTACCTATACCAAGATTATAGCTTTCATCAGCATAACTTACATGTAAAGAGGTTCGATCATTATCTGCAAATATTGCAACTGTTGCTATATTAAGATCTTTGCAAGCTTTCATAATCCTAATTGTTATCTCTCCACGATTAGCAACAAGTATTTTTTTTATCATTTTCGTTCCTGATTCAAATCTTAGTTTTGATCAATTATATTCTATTTTTACTTTTCAGACCATTGATAAGTTAAATTATTGGATGATCAGCAAGCTAATTATTTTTCTACATAGACATAAAAATCTTCGTATATAACTACCAATAAGATATAATCAGATATTGAACAAATATCTTTTTAAATTTAAATAAGGATAATTAGACTTTTAATATATTATGGCTGATATATCTAGGATTAATAGGCTTCAACCAACAAGAACAACTGAAGCTAGAAAAACTTTTAAGCAGGATGCTCCAATAAAAGGAGAAGTTTATAGTAATGTCTTTAGAAGTGAAGGCAATGCAGAAGAAACTATTCAAGCTATTTTATATTTTGCCAAAAAGAAAGTAAATGAAAAAGAAGAAAAAGGGCAGCAAGGAAAAAAAGGTCAACAAAACAAAAAGCAGAATAAGCAAGAATCAACAGAGGAGCAAAAATTTGATGAAAATAAAACTTATGTAATTTCAAGCCCTGTAGGTGAAACAATGGTTCAACCAAGAAAAAATGGTTGTGCTCCTACATGTTTGGCAATGTTGCTTAGAAAATATGACTTAGTAAAAACTGTTAGAGAAGGTTATCAAAAAGTTGAAACCTTGAGAGGTAAAGATGCTCAGTACTTAAATGATGTAGGTATGTCACTAGAAGATATATCTGCACATGCTCAAAAATTAGGTATGAAATCCAGAGTACAAAGAGGTGAAAACTTTATTTTTCAACTTGAAGGCTTACT
>JACMQJ010000641.1 GCA_014377055.1 Candidatus Sericytochromatia bacterium | reverse complement strand
TCTTCCCTCTGAAAATACAATAATTCTTTTTGAATATATTTATAATCAAAATAATCAAAGACTTCTGTTTCATCAATATATGCCAGTTCAGAAGGCACAATAGAAGAAATATCTCCTTTATTTGTTAGAGAATCGTATCCTCCCAGCATTAAAACCTGTGGCTCACCAAAATTCTTTATGACATTATCACTTTCTGTTTTTAGGGTTATTTGAGATAATAATCTTTTTTTGATAAGTTTGTTAAAAGCTATCATATTCTTATAGATAAATCTTAAACGGCTCATACTTTCACCTTCAAAAAGATGAGAGTGATGAATTTCAAATAGATCAGTACTTTCAAGAGATGTATTATTTAAAACAATATAATCTATAGCTTTTTCATATAGCTCTTCCAATAGATTTATTGCAGAAAAATTTTTAGCAAGATTTGTTTCATCTTTAAAAGAAGAATTAAGATACTTTTCATATAATTTATATTTTTCGTGATAAAAAAAGTTCATTTTTTCGAGAATTATTTCTAGTGTTTTATAAATCTCAGCTATATTTATCTGGCTACCACGAGCAATAAATTCTCCTTCAAGTTGTGAAAAAGCCAAGGATTTTTTAATCATATCAATAAGATCATCTTCCCTGTTCTTTTCAACTAATTTTACCTTACCAGCATACTTATGTACAAGTGAAACTACCAACTTAGCCAAAAAACCTGGAGGAATGGGATTATTACCATTACCTAAGACTAGTTTTGTCCAGATTTCTGATATTTGATGATCAATTGTTATAAAGCCTGAATAATCAAGTGAAGCAAAATAAAAGCTTTTTATTTCCTCTGGGCTAAGAATAGTATGATTGCTAATCATTGTCTATCTAAGTAATCAGAGATCATTTCTTTGATTTTATTAATATCTTTAAAGTTGTTTCCGCAATACGATAATATTTTTAAGTTATCCCTGGTTACAGTACCACCATTAAATAAGAAAGCCTGTGTGATAATTAATTTATAGAGTTTAATTAACTTTCTATCCGTAATCTCAATATTTATTTCTTCCTCAAGGCTTTTAATTAATGATTTAAAAACTTTTGTCATTTCTTTAGAGCCAAGTATCTCATCATCATTACCTTCTATTGCTTTGGGAAAAACTGATGAAATAATATAATCATGGACGAGAATAAAATCTTCAAGTCTACAGTCACTAACCCAGGGTTGATTATTTTGCTTTTTGTTTACTTCAAAACTTAATCCCTGTTTGATTAACTCAGTGAAATATTTATCCTTGACAGATGTAGTTTCAACTTTTAAAATAAAACGATCTTTAAGAGCATCAAACTCAGTGAAATCAGGTATCTCATTACTGGCAGCAAAAAGCATTATTAATGGAACTGGTAAAGGGCTTCCTTCCTGATAATACTTTCGCTCATTGATGATGGTAAGTAACATATTTAAAATAGCTGAATTGGCTTTAAATATTTCATCCAAAAAAGCTATCTTTGCTTCAGGTAAATGACCTTTTGTTTTACGAATAAATGAGCCTTGTTTTAAGGCACTTATATCTACGGGTCCCATTACTTCACTTGGTTCAGTGAATTTAGTAAGCATATATTCAAAATATTCCTGTTGCTTTAAGCCAAGCCCTTCACAAAAAACAGATACAAGTAATGATTTGGCTGTTCCAGG
>JACMQJ010000640.1 GCA_014377055.1 Candidatus Sericytochromatia bacterium | reverse complement strand
AATAAAAATGGAAGTAAAATATATATTGCTGTAGGATCATCAAGTAATGTCGCTGAGGATGGTTTTGATAAAGAAATTAGAAGAGCAAATATACTTGAAATAAATCCAGATGGTAGTGGTGAAAAAATATATGCTAGTGGTTTACGTAATGCTGATGGAATGGACTGGAATCCAAAAGATAATACTTTATGGACAGCTGTTAATGAAAGAGATGAGTTAGGAGATGAGTTAGTGCCTGATTATGTGACCAGTGTTAAAGAAGGAGGATTTTATGGATGGCCTTATAGTTATTACGGTCAAAATATTGATCCCCGAATTAAGAAAAAAGATCAAAGACCTGATTTAGTAGCAAGAGCAATTGTTCCAGATGTCTCTGTAGGATCACATACAGCATCTCTTGGGCTTACTTTTTATAATGGTAAAACTTTTCCTAAAAAATACCACAAAGGTATATTCGTAGGTCAGCATGGATCATGGAATAGATCCGAAATATCAGGTTATAAAGTAATATTTATACCATTTGCTAATGGACAACCCTCAGGTAAACCAGAAGATTTTTTAACTGGATTTGTTGCTGATCTCAAAAAAAGAGAAGTTCATGGTAGACCTGTTGCTGTTGCTGTCACAAATCAAGGCTCATTATTAGTTTCAGATGATACAAGTAATACCATTTGGATGGTTAAAAAGTCTAAATAATTTTTTAGCTTATAAGATTACAACAAAAATATTACTTTCCAAGCAAATCTAATTGCAGGCTCAAAAATATAAGGGAAAATTTGCCAAGCAATAAAAATGCTCAAAAATGCTAATCCTGGATTAGATATTGCATTCATGTATGATATTGCTGTAGATTTTTTCATTACACCTGTTATTGCATTACTTCCGTCAAAACCAGGTAATGGCAAAAGATTAAAAATAAACAAAATAAAATTAAGAAAAAATGTAATACTTAATATTTTTACAAATGCAGGCAAATCATAAGACGAGTTACCATAGGCACTTTCCATAACTTGACTACCGTTGAACCAATGATAAGATATACCTATTTTTAAAATTATTCCAGAAATAATAACCAAAATTAAATTTGCACCTGGTCCAGCTAATGCCATTAAAGCTGCTTTACGATGATTTTCTCTTGCCCAAAATGGATTGTATGGTGTTGAAGCCCAACCCATTGGAAACCCATTTGTAAATAAAAATATTAAAGGAAAAACAACCATTCCTAAAGGCTCTCTTTTGATATGAGGTAACGGATCAAGGCTAACTTGTCCTCCATTAGAAGCGGTAGGATCTCCACCCAATTTGGCTGCAAAAGCATGAGATGCCTCATGGAATGTGGTTGAGAGTAAAAAAACTATATACCAAATTAAAATTAAAAAAATATCCAATTATATGACCTCTATCAATTTATTGCATAAAGAGAGCTATTTGCAATTAATTCAAAATCTTTAACTCCTCTTTGTGTATAAACTATATTACGTTGCTTTTTATCCCTAATCTTTTCATCAAGCTCTTGCATAATACCCCAGTTACTGTTAATTGGTTGGAAATTAGTTGTTATCTCTGGATTAGAAACATATCTGCTCAATGCTCCCATCATGGTTGTTTTTGGAAATACTAATGCTTCCCTATTTTGTAAATGAAGATAAGCATTGATACCAGCCAAAGCACCCATAGCACATGATTCTATATATCCTTCTACACCAGTAAGTAAACCAGCTATGAATATATTAGGATGTTTTCTTAACTGCATATTGGCATTAAGTAATTTGGGTGAATTAATATAAGCATTACGGTGCATGACCCCAAACCTAACAAATTCAGCATTTTCTAAACCAGGTATCATTCTAAAAACTCTTTTTTGTTCACCCCATTTTAATTGAGTTTGAAAACCAACCAAATTGTATAATGAAGCAGCTGCATTATCTTGTCTTAATTGTACTACAGCATAAGCTCTACCACCTGTTCTTGGATCTGTAAGTCCAACAGGTTTTAGAGGTCCAAATCTTGGCGTATCTATTCCTCTTTTGGCTAAAACTTCGATTGGCATACAACCTTCAAAAAAGTTTTTATTGGTTTCATATTCATCAAAATCTTTAACTGGTGCAAGCTCAGCTTTGGTTAATTCGTCCCAAAAATTTTGATATTGCTCTTTGTCAAAAGGACAATTTAAATAAAAACCATCTCCTTTGTCATATCTTGATTGTTTAAAAATAATATTAAAATCCAATGAGTCATATTCAACTATTGGAGCAGCAGCATCAAAAAAATGAAAATATTCTTCACCAGTTATTTTTGTAATACTTTCACTCAAACCTTTTGAAGTAAGTGGTCCTGTGGCAATAATAGTAACTTTATTAATATCAATCTCTGTAACTTCTTCACGATGAACAGTGATCATATTGTGTGATGAGATTTTATCAGTTACATACTGTGAAAATTTGTCACGATCGACAGCTAATGCACCACCTGCTGGAACTTTTGTAAATTCAGCAGCTTCCATAACCAATGAATTTAATATTTTTAATTCTTGTTTTATTAGTGCTGACGCATTACCCTCTGTTTGTGAACCTAGAGAATTACTACAAACAACCTCAGCAAAATTTTCTGATTGATGAGCTGAAGACATTTTGATAGGCTTCATATCATACAAATTAACTTTTATTCCTCTATTGGCAAGTTGCCAAGCTGCTTCACTGCCAGCAAAACCAGCCCCGATTATATTTACTTCTTGATCCATTTTTTATTAACCCAAACTACCAAAATTTAAAACTTACAGATAAAATCTACACATATTTTTTCATCTTAAATCATTTTGACATAAATAAGTTTGTATTTCTGTAAATTTATTAAACATTAAAATACATTTTTATTGACTATTCCAAACTAATATATATAATTTAGCTTTGTATTTAATGATTTTTAATTTAGGAAATAATATATTATGAAAAAATTTATTCTATTATCAAGTATTGCAGCAATGTTAGTATTAGCAGGATGCCCAAACAAAGATGAATCAAGTAGCAGTACAAGTACTACCACCACAACCACATCAGCTTCACCTGCAGGTGCTACTGATACAACAGCTTCACCAGCTGCTGGTGGTACAACTTCAACAACTACCACAAACACAACTACAACAGGATCACCAGCACCAGCTGCATCAAAGTAGTTTTTTGATTTAGTTATATACTGAATAATTAATAATAAACAAAAAAGCTGTCAAAATTTT
>JACMQJ010000639.1 GCA_014377055.1 Candidatus Sericytochromatia bacterium | reverse complement strand
TGACCACGAGATAAATACATTGTTATTATGTCCTATATTCTTTATTCAAATTTAAAAGCATATTAATTCTAACAGTAAACTAATAACTTTTACTTTATTTATAGGCAAAAAAAAGAGTTGAAAATTTTCAACTCTTTTTTTCTACATTTTATTTTTCATATCATTAAGGGTAGATAATAACTGACTCATAGAATCGGCTATTTTGTCACCATCACAGATATAACCACATTTTTGATAAAGATCTTCCCAAAAAGCACATTTATCTTGAATACATGGAACCGCATTATTTCCTGTTGTTAATATAGGACATATACCATTCTTTGACATTTTTGTTCTCCTAAAATTTTACTAAAAATTATAAACCTAAAGCGGACATTTTTGCCATTTGTATAAACGGGTATGGAACTAAAAACAAAATTAAGATTCCAGCTAAACTCAAAATAACAGCTGTAAGAATACCTGCATTTGGTAATTCAAACTTAATATCTTTAGTTGATTCTACAAAATACATTGTTTTTATTATTTTTACATAATAATATAATGAGATTACACTATTTACAGCTCCAACAAATGCAAGCCATGTGTATCCTGAATTTACAGCCCCAACAAATAAGTAAAACTTACCTGTAAATCCACCAAATGGAGGTAAACCTGCTAGAGAAATAAGGCAACATGAAAAAACGAAGGCGATAAATGGTGATTTTTTTGCAACTCCTGCAAATGCCTCAATATCAGTTGAACCTGTAAATTTTGAAAAGTAAATGATAGCAGCAAAACAACCAATATTCATAAAGATGTAGGCTGTTAAATAAAATAAGATACTGGCTGAATCATCCATTCTGTTCATCAATAACGGTATTAGACCCATTAACAGATAACCTGCTTGAGCAATACTTGAATAAGCAAAAAGTCTTTTTATATTTTTTTGAGCCAAGCTTAAAAAGTTACCAATACACATTGTCAAAACTGATAAAACAGCAACTAGAACAACTAATTTTTCTGACATTGAATTATTAAAGATTAAAAAGAATCTTGATATAGCAGCAAAACCAGCAATCTTTGAAGTAATAGATAAAAATGCTGTAATAGGAGTCGGAGCACCTTCATACACATCTGGAGCCCAAGCATGAAAAGGAACTGCTGCAATTTTGTAACCAAGTCCAGCAATCGACATAATAACACCAATTAAAAATATTGCATTTAATTCGGGAGCAGTAAATTTATCAAATGTAGAAGCTAGTTGTGGAAATTGTGTAAATCCTGTTAAACCAAATAAAAGCGAAAATCCATAAAGTAGAATAGCTGATGATAAACCACCAACAATAAAATATTTTAGAGCTGATTCAGAAGATTTGTTATGGTCTTTATTAAAACAACAAAGTATATAAGAACTGATACTTATTAATTCAATACCCAAGTACATACTAATCATTTCATTGGCAGATGACATAAACATACCACCTAGAGTTGCCATACAAATCAGAGCATAAAACTCTCCTACATTTTTTATTTTGTCACTAACATATTTAAATGAGATTAGAACAGTCAATATTGATGAGATAAGAATAATAATCTTAAAATATATTGCTGAACTATCTAAAACAAATGAGCTATAAAAGGTTGATGTTTCAGGACTAAAGAATGATGTAATCAAACCATAACCTGTAGTTTCAAATGAGAGTAAAACTCCCAAAGCCGCAAACATTCCCAATAAGGTAACAAAGCCTATATTTCTAACTTTTTTTTCTGTTGAGTTATCAATACTTTTAAAAGCCCATTCTCCAAAAAGAACTATTGAAGCCGTTATAAGGACTAATATCTCTGGTAAGAACACTGTATAATTCAAAATCTATTTTCCTCCAAAAATATGCTTTAAGCACCAACACCCATAATCATCATAATTTGTTTGGTAGCAGGATTAATAATATCCATTAATAAAGCAGGGTAAAAACCTGTAACTAATACTATAAGTAATAAGACAACTGTACTAAATGTTTCTATTTTATTAATATCTGGTAATCCTTTCCAAGCATTTGGCATAGGACCAAAAAATACTCTTTCATTTAACCATAATGTATAAGCTGCACCAATTATCACACTTAAAGCAGCTGTTGCTGTTAAATAAGGATGTGTCTGGAATGCACCAGCAAAAACTAAAAATTCACTAACAAAACTATTCATCCCAGGAACTGCAACCCCTGCAAGCGAAATTGCAACAAAGAAAGCTCCCGCTACAGGCATTTGTTTTGCCAAGCCACCAAGTTTGGCTATTTCTCTGGTATGTGTTCGGTCATAAACAACTCCTACAAATAAGAACATCATTGCTGTGATTGTTCCATGAGTGAACATTTGTAAAACTGCTCCATTAATACCAT
>JACMQJ010000638.1 GCA_014377055.1 Candidatus Sericytochromatia bacterium | reverse complement strand
GAATGGCAAACAAAGTTTGTGACCACAGGTGAAACTAGTCATACCTATAAAGCAAAAGACTTGATGAATATGATCGCCGAATCTACCTATATTTGTGGAGATCCTGGACTACAATTTGATACTATATCAAATAAGTGGCATACATGCAAAAATTCAGGCAGAATCAACGCATCTAACCCCTGTTCTGAATATTTCTTTTTGGATGATACTGCTTGTAACCTTGCATCTATTAATTTAATGAAATATTTAAATGAAGATAGCTCTTTTGACCTACAAGGATATTTACACACTATAGATACATCAATTCTTGCTCAAGAAATATTTGTTGGTAATGCTAGTTATCCGACCAAAGTTATTGAAAATAATAGTCATATCTATAGAACCTTAGGTTTAGGATATGCCAATCTTGGAGCAATATTAATGGCGAAAGGTTATGCTTATGATAGTGATAATGGTAGAGATTATGCCTCTGTTTTGACTTCGATTATGACAGGTGAAGCCTATAATATGTCTTCAAGAATAGCTCAATATCATCAACCATTCTCTGGATTTGCAGCTAATAAAGAGCCTATGCTTGAAGTAATAAAAATGCACAAAGATGCTTCCGAAAAAATTAATAATAGAAATATTGATTCAGAATTATATTCAGCTTCAATAAATGTTTGGAAAGAAGCTTATCATAGAGGTGAAGAATATGGTTATCGTAATGCTCAAGTTAGTGTCCTAGCACCTACTGGAACTATTGCCTTTTTAATGGATTGTGACACAACAGGTATTGAGCCTGATATAGCTTTGGTAAAATACAAAAAGCTGGTTGGTGGCGGTTATTTAAAGATAGTTAATAATACTGTACCTTTAGCCTTAGCTAACATTGGTTATGATGATAGACAAGTAGATGATATAGTCAAATATATTGATGAAAACGAAACTATAGAAGGTTCTTCATTAAAATCGGAACATCTTAATGTTTTTGATTGTGCATTTAGAGCGTTGAATGGTACAAGATCAATTCATTATATGGGACATATAAAAATGATGTCAGCAGTTCAACCATTTATTAGTGGTGCTATATCCAAAACGGTTAATATGCCAAATGAATCAACTGTCGAAGAAATATATAATGCCTATATTGAAGCATGGAAAATGGGAATTAAAGCAGTTGCGATATATAGAGATGGTTGTAAACGTAGTCAACCCTTAAATACTTCAAAAACCGAAGATAAAAAAGTTGAAACAACGGTATATAAACCATATAGAAGAAAATTACCTGATGAAAGACAATCTATTACGCATAAATTTAGTATTGCTGGTCATGAAGGATATATCACAGTTGGCATGTATGAAGATAAAACTCCTGGTGAAGTTTTTATTACTATGTCAAAAGAAGGAAGTACTATTTCTGGATTGATGGATTCTTTTGCAACATCTGTTTCATTGGCTTTTCAATATGGTGTACCTCTCAAGGTGTTAATTGATAAATTTGCCCATAGTAGATTTGAGCCTTCTGGTTTTACTCAGAATAAAAATATTCCTTATGCAAAGTCGATTATGGATTATATTTTTAGATGGTTAGCTTTAAAATTTGATAATGAACATCATGTTAATAACTCTGAAATTATTGACGCAACTGTAATTGAAAATAAAAAGCAACAATTACAAGTATCTAATGAAAAAAGAATAGAAAGCCATGAAAAGGTTTCATTTATGACTCAAGAGGATTCTCCTCCATGTACTTATTGTGGATCTATTATGGTGAGAAATGGCTCTTGTTATAAATGTATTAATTGTGGTGGTACTAGTGGTTGCTCTTAATATTTAGATGATACAAAATAGACTTAATCGAAAAATATTAGGTCTATTTTTTATTTAGCTTTTAACTTATCAAAAAAGGCATAAGATATTGTTATAATAATATAAAATTTAATTAATTTAAATCATTATCCTGTGTCTAAGGGCTATAATTTTTATCATACAAAAGTCATAGTTTTAACGTAAATTAAGGAGTAAATCCAAATGGATTTCAATATTCTCGAATGGCTTAGTCTTATTGTTCGTTGGGTACATGTCATATTTGGAATTATGTGGATAGGTAGCTCCATATTTTTTAATTGGTTGGACAGTAGTTTTGAACCTCTCAAAGCTCCAGAAGATGGTGTAGTTGGAGAAGTTTGGATGGTTCATGGTGGAGGATTTTATCATGTAAAAAAGAAATACCTCAAAGCCTCCGAAATGCCAGAAAATTTATATTGGTTTAAATGGGAAGCTGGATTTACTTTTATAACAGGTATCACATTACTAAGCATTGTTTATTATCTCAGTGGTGGGGCTTTTCTTCTTGATTCAACCGTATCTAATATAACTAATGGTCAAGCTATAGGTCTTGGTATTGGTACTCTTATTATTGGCTGGCTAGTATATGATACTATTTGGAATTCACCTCTTGCCAAAAAACCTTTAATGACTTCAACAGCTTGTTTTTTGATGGTTATTGGAGTAGCTTATGCACTGACACACATTTTAAGCTCGAGAGCAGCATATATTCATGTAGGTGCAATGATGGGAACTATCATGGCAGCTAATGTTTGGATCAGAATCTTACCAGGTCAAACAAAAATGTTAAAAGCAGTTAAAGAAGGAAAACCTGTCGATCCTGCTCCTGGTTTAAGAGCAAAAATGCGTTCCAAGCATAATAATTATATGACTTATCCTGTTATTTTTATTATGATTAGTAATCATTTTCCTATAACTTATGGTAATGATCTTAACTGGCTAATACTTGCTGTTTTGATAGTTGCTAGTGCTGTTATTAAGCATTTTTTAAATACTAGTGAAAACTTTAGTTTTTGGGCTCCTAGATCTGCAGGTGTTATGGCAGTTTCTTTATTAGCATTGATGTTTATTACATATAAGCCAAAAAACATTGAAGCTAGTGTCATCGACACAAACACAATGGTCACTCAAAAAGCAGTAGAAAAAGTTAAATTTACACAAGTAAAACAAATAATAAATCAACGATGTGTAGCTTGTCATTCAACCAAACCGACTGATGATGTTTTTACAGTAGCCCCAGCAGGT
>JACMQJ010000637.1 GCA_014377055.1 Candidatus Sericytochromatia bacterium | reverse complement strand
ACAGAATATACTACCTTATTATCTTCGGCAAAAATAAATTTTATGGATGAAGAAAAAACTCTCAATGGTATGATACCCTTTGAAGGTGAATTAGATCCTGAAATAAGAAAAAAAGCCAGTGATGCAAAATGGAAGTTTTATAGTGATAATGCTACACAGCTTGATAATATTTTTGACCAATTAGTAAAAGTAAGACATAAAATAGCTATTAAATTGGGATTCAAAAATTTTATAGAATTAGGTTACGCACGAATGGGTAGAACTGACTATACACCTGAAAATGTTGCTAATTTCCGTAAGCAAGTAAAACATTATATTGTTCCTGTAGTGTCTGAGTTAATAGAAAAGCAAACAAAAAGATTAGGTTTAGAAAAAATGAGCTTTACTGATGAAAAGCTAGACTTTTTGACAGGTAATCCAACACCAAAAGGAAGCACTCATGATATTATCGAAAAAGCATTAAAAATGTTTGCTGAATTATCTCCTGAAACAAAAATATTTTTTGATTCAATGGTAGAAAATGAAATGATGGATTTGGATGATAAAGATGGTAAGGCTGGCGGAGGATATTGTACATATTTATCTCAATACAAAACACCTTTTATATTCACTAATTTTAATGGAACAGCCCATGATATAAAAGTTTTGGCTCATGAAGCAGGTCATGCTTTTCAAAAATATTGTAGTAAAGACTATGAAATAACTGAATATAGCTCGCCAACTGCTGAAACCGCCGAAATACACTCAATGACAATGGAATTATTAACATGGCCTTGGATGAATTTATTTTTTATGGAAGATACAAATAAGTATAAGTTTCAACATATAGCTGAGGCAATTACGTTTATACCTTATGGAGTATCAGTTGATGAGTTTCAACATTTTATTTATGAAAACCCAGATATGAGTCCCTCAGAAAGAAATCACAAGTGGAGAGAAATAGAGCATAAGTATTTACCACATCGAGATTATGGTGATAACGTATTTTTGGAAAATGGCGGTTTTTGGCATTCACAAAGACATATTTATAAATGGCCATTTTATTATATAGATTATACTCTTGCTCAAGTATGTGCCTTTCAGTTTTGGCAAAAAGCAACTGATAATATTACAGATGCTTGGAATAAATATTTAGATCTTTGTAAGGCTGGTGGCAGTCAATCATTTTTGCAAGTTATAAAGACAGCTGGATTAGAGTCACCATTTGAAGACGGATGTGTTCAAGCAATCATTTATGATTTAAAAAACTGGCTCGACAGCATTGATGATACTAAGCTTTAAGATTATTTATTTAGATTTTAACTAAGAATAAATATGATAAAAAACAAACTAAGAAATATATACTTGTTCAAAATTGCATTGTAAAGTTCCCGGTATATAACAAGGGGTTTAAACCTAGGCTGTTGAAAATACTTAAAAATATTTTGCATATTTTAGAATATATACTAGAAATCTCCTATATTGCTTTTTTGCAAGTGGCTGAAACACACTTATTTAGAGGAACACCTTTTTTGAACAAGTATATATTGTTTCTTCAATATTATCTATTGTCGATGGTGGATCGAAACGTAAAATTAAAATAACTCTTGGTAAACTTTAAGTTGAGTTAAAAGACATAATTTTTTGACATACATAAAATTTAAGGAAGAAAACGAGTTGTTTAAAATGTCACTAGCTAACTCATCAAACTTTGCTTATGCTAATCGCTTATTTTTGGGTTTGATAATCAAAAAAGTTATTAATGAAGAAATATTGGCTGTTAAAGGATAATTATAAGATGAATAAAATAAAAGTTGGTATTGTTGGTTTTGGTATGTCTGCCCAAGTTTTTCATGTACCATTTTTGGAAGCAAATAATCACTTTAAAATTACAAAAATTTTGGAGAGAAATAGTGAAAAATCTAGATTATTATATCCCAATATAGATGTGGTAAAAAGTCTTGATCAATTAGTTTTAGATGAGCAAATAGATTTGATAGTGGTAACAACACCAAACTTAAGCCATTATGAAATAGTTAAAAGATCATTATTAAATAATAAACATGTAATAGTAGAAAAGCCTTTTACAGTTAATGTACAACAAGCAGATGAGTTAATTGAAATAGCACAAAAAAAGAAACTTGTCTTAAGTGTTTATCATAATCGTAGATTTGATGGCGGATTTTTGACTTTAAAAAAAGTTATAGAAGATGATTTAATTGGTCAAGTCGTCGAATATGAAGCTCATTTTGATAGATTTAGAAACTATATTAAAGATAGTTGGCGTGAAGCTGAAGAAAAAGGATCTGGTATTGTCTACGATCTTGGTTCTCATTTGATTGATCAGGCTCTTTATTTATTTGGCTTACCAAAAACTGTTTGGGCTGATATTCGTATTCAAAGAGAAAATGCAAAAACGGCTGATAATTTTGAAATTATTCTTGGATATGAAAAATTAAAAGTTACTTTAAAGGCTAGTATGCTGGTAAGAGAACAATCACCACATTTGGCTATTCATGGAACAAAAGGCTCGTATGTAAAATATGGTCTTGATCCACAAGAAGAGTTATT
>JACMQJ010000636.1 GCA_014377055.1 Candidatus Sericytochromatia bacterium | reverse complement strand
ATCAATGTTTCAGATCTAATTAATGCTCAAAAAATATATAAGGATTATCAGAAATCTTATAATCTCTCTATGGTTGACTTAATTACTGCGAAAAAACAGCTAGAACTTAATGCTGGTCAATTAAATTAAATAAAAGGAGTTTTATTTGTGTCTAAAAAATTTTTAATTTCTTTAATATCATTTTTGCTGATATTTACGGATCAATCTCAGGTTTTTGCCCAAACAAATAGTATGGAGCAAATAGCCAAGCAAAATACATATACAATAGATAAAAATATTTTTTTTATTGCTGAAAAATCTGATACATCATTAAGTATAAAAGATGTTGATCATACTTCAAAGCTATGGATGGCTAGCCTTTTTATACCAGGAGCAGGGCAGGCATTGATGGGTGACGAAATAAAAGGAGCAGGATTTTTTGTTTTAGAAATTGGATTATTTGTTTCGATGATAGCAATTAATGCTTTATTGGGTGGAAAACTCTTTAGTAATCCACAAACTAATATGGTAACTTCAACACCAGCCAATGCTACATCAACCCCAGATCCTTCTAGCACTCCAAATCCTCCTCCAGCAAATGATATAAAAATTGATAGCCCCGATAGTCTTAGATTTTTAATATATTTATCTCTATTTACGGCTGCTATTGCGACTCATATATGGAATATCTATGATTCTTATCTTATGTCAGAAGATGTTTCAAAAAAAATAACTATTTCAAATGGAACAATAGCATTTAAAGCTTTTGTTTTCTAAATTACGGTGAAAAAAATGAAAATTAATTATAATTTATCAAAAAAAACTAATATTTTAAAAACTATTAGTTTTAGCTTATTTATTTTTATCACATCATGTCATGCAAAACAAGAAATTAGAGAGAGTGACCTTGATAAAAGTAAAATTAGTACTAATAAAGATCAAGAAATAAAACCAGAAGCTGTATATGCAATAAAAGTTAAACAAGAAATTTCTACCATAAAAGTAACTGCTTCTGGTACAGTACAACCCTCTGAACAAGGCATAGCAAATGTTGTTTCACCAATTAATGGATTAATAGAAAAAATGTCAGTTCATATTGGTAGTAAAGTAACTAAATCATCAGTATTATTAACCCTAAAATCGGTTGATGTTAATGATGTAAAATCAGGTTATCTTGCCACTGTGAGTGATACAAAATCAGGTTTATCAGCTACGAGAGGGCAAATGGAGGAGGCAAAAAGACTTGCGAATCTAAATAAAGAACTTTTTGCTGTAGGAGCAATTTCAAAAAATGATCTTATTGCTTCACTAAATAGCGTTAAACAACTAGATATAACCCTGAAAGGTTATGAAGAAAAACTTAAAATGCATCAATCAAATGAAGTTCATGACTTTGTTCTAAAATCTCCTATTGATGGAACGATCTATGAAATAAATACTCATAATGGTGATAGGGTGCAAAATGATCCAACTAATCCATTAATTAGAATTGTAAATGACAAAATGCTAGTTGTAGCTAATGTTTATGATAAGGATATGAAAGCTTTTACTATAGATAAAAAAGTTAATATAACATCAGATTCAAACCCTGAGTTAAATATTGAAGGTACTATTAAATATATCAGTGATGTAATAGATCCTGATACAAAGACCTTAAAAGTATTTATTACGCCATCATCATCAAAAGGTCTAAAATTAAATATGTTTGTCAAAGTTAGTTTGACAGAACAAAAAGGTTTTACATTTAAAATACCCAAAAAGACAATTGTTTTTAAAGAGAATAATTTGTATGTTTTTAAAAAAGAAAATGATAAATATTCATTATTTCCAATAAAACTTATTGATGATTCAAATCAAGAATTTGCTCTGGTAAAAGGTCTAAAAGCCAACGATGAAATTGCCTCAGAAGCAATGTTATTGGAGAAAGATTAAATGAAGAATTCTCTAAAATTTATTCTTAATAATGCTGCCTCAATCTTAATAATGGTCTTGATTGTTGTAGCTGCATCTATTTATTCCATCAGAGGATTAAATATTGAAGCTTTTCCAGATCCTGCTCCACCAATCATTGAAATAGTTAGTATCTATAATGGTCGTTCAGGTGAAGAGGCTGAAAGACAGATTACAGTACCATTAGAGATCGCTTTGGCTGGTATGCCAGGCTTAGAGAATATCAATACAATTTCTATTTACGGTCTGTCAGATATTAAGTGTAAATTTTCTTATAATGTTGATTATAGACAAGCAAAACAAGAAGTAATTAATAGATTAGCACAAGCACAAATACCAAGTACTGTTCAGCCTCAAATCGTTGCTAATCCTATTGGTGAGATTATGAGGTATCAAGTTGTTGGTAATCGTAGTCTAACCGAGCTAAGAACTTATCAAGATTGGGTCGTATCCAGATATTTGAAAACTGTACCTGATATTGATGATATTTCTAGTTATGGTGGGTTTATAAAAAATTATTCTGTAGTAGTTAAACCAGATAATTTATTAAAATATAAGGTTAATTTATCGGATGTTATTGATGCTCTCTCAAAAAGTAATACTAATGTTGGCGGTAGGGTTTTAGAATTTGGCGATCAATATTATACGATTAGGGGGCTTGGGTTAATTAAACAAATAAGTGATATACAAAAAACGGTTGTAGCATATAAAGCAAATAAACCCATTTTTGTTGAAAATATTGCTGATGTAAAAATATCTAATGTTGCTAGAACAGCTATCGTTGGTCAAGATAAACAAAATGATATTGTTATGGGTGTGGTTGTTTTAAGAAAGAATGCCAAAAGTGTTGATGCTTTGACTGCTTTACATGCAAAAATAAAAGACTTAAATACTCGAATCTTACCAAAAGATATTAAAGTAGTACCTTTCTATGATCGTTCAGATCTAGTCGAAAATGTAGTTGGTAAAATCAAAGAAACTGCAACTGTAGGAATAATACTTGTATTGGTTATTATTATGATATTTTTGGGTGATATAAAGTCTGCTTTGATTACAGCCATGATTATTCCAATTTCATTACTTTATACACTAGCTCTCATGTCAATTCAGGGTGAATCAGCTAATTTATTATCTCTAGGAGCAATTGATTTTGGAATAATTGTTGATATACCACTTTTATTAATCGAAAATTATTTTCGATTAAAGCATGAAGGTAACGATCATATTAAAAGTATTTCTCAAACGATTACAGAGATTGGTAAACCGATGATGTTCTCTATTTTAATTATTTTCTTAGCTTTCATACCACTTTTTGCTATGAAGGGTGCAGAATCTCAAATATTTTTACCCACTACAAAGACATATATTTATGCTATCTTATTTGCTTTATTATTGACTTTTACTTATTTGATTGCAGCTACTTATAAGTTTTTAGGTAAATCTCGTGAACGTGTCTTACCAGGTTTTAATTTTATAAAAAATGCCTATTTAAAGTTAATAAGCAAAGTTAATCCAAAGTTTTCAGTCATATCAGTTATTTTATTTATTGGGCTAACCTTGTTTTTTACTCAAATCTTAGGATCTTCATTTTTACCAAAAATGGATGAGGGTAATATTTATATGCGTATTACTTTTCCTTATTCCATATCTCTACAAAAAAGCTATGAAAATGCAAAGAAAGTTAGGGATGCTTTAATCAATTATCCTGAAATAAAATCAATTAATTTTAAAGCGGGAAGACCAGAGGATGGAACAGATCCAACAGGTCCTTTTAATACAGAGTACTCAATTCAATTAAAAAATTATAGTGAATGGAAAAAAGGTGAAACTAAATCTGATCTTGAAGAAAGGATAAAGAAACAGCTTGATCCACTTTTTCCTAATGAAGATATCAGTTTATCACAATATATCGAGGACAATCTTGAAGAAGCAATGTCAGGGGTAAAAGGTGAAAACTCAGTAAAATTATTTGGTGATGACTTAAATAAACTTGATGGATTAGCAAAAAAAATTGAAGCACGATTGAATAAAGTATCAGGCTTAAGCGAAGTAGGTATTTTTAAAGAAATAGGTCAGCCAAATTTAATTATTGAAGCTAATCGTGAAAAAATAGCAACTTATGGCTTAAATGTTAGTGACGTAATGGATGTTGTATCCTCATCACTTGATGGTAAAAATATTACAAAAATAGTTGAGGGTGATAAGTCTTTTGACCTTGTTGTTAAATTTCCTGATAATTTTCGTCAAAGTTTAGGCAAAATCAAAGATATACCAATATTACTCTCCAATGGAGGTATAATACCACTTTCAAAAATAACTGATATTTATTATGATACAGGTGCTTCATTCATTTATAGAGAAAATTTTGCCCGATATATACCAATAAAATTTAGTGTAGAATCAAAAGATTTAGCTGGTACTGTTGCCAAAGCAAAATTGGCAATTGCTGATATTGAAAAGGATTTACCTGATGGTTATTTTATTACTTGGAGTGGTAGATTTCAACAAATGCAAGAAGCTTTTTTAAGATTAAGTGTAACAACACCTATCGCTCTATTTTTAATTTTTATGGTTTTATTTATTTATTACGGATCTGTTAGGAATACAATAATTATTTTGGTTGCTCCAATATTAGCTTTTTTTGGTGGCGTGACATTTTTATTAATATGGCAAGAACCACTGAGTATATCAGCATCTGTAGGATTTATTTCGATTCTTGGTGTCAGTATTTTAAATGCGAGTATTATGGTTTCTCATTATATCCAGATGGTTCAAAATGGAATGAATTCTTATGAGGCAAGAATCAAAACAGCAGACGATAAATTTAGAGCTATTTTGATGACAGGTCTAACAGCATCTATTGGTTTATTACCTGCTTCTGTCTCTACAGGCGTTGGAAGTCAGGTACAAAAGCCTTTAGCAATAGTAGTTGTAGGTGGTATGTTGCTTGGTACATTATTACTTTTAATTTTGATGCCTTCTCTTCTTAAATATTTGAAAGTAGAAAATAAAAAGACAAAAATTGGTACAGGGCATTTGGTTTTAGTTGAATAAAAAAGGTTCAAATTATCATGGGCAAAGATATAATAAATTCGAGCCCTACAATTTGATTATTAAAGTAAATATTTTGAGCATCTATAGATCCTTGATGAGCCAAAATAAATCCTTTAACTATTGATAAACCTAGACCACTACCACCAGTTATTGAAGAATTGATTCTGTAAAATTTATCAAATATTTTTTCTAAGTATTGTTCACCAATACCTTTTCCATTATCTTTGATGCTAATAATTAGATTATTGGCATCTTTTTTAACTGTAATTTTTATTTTTATACTTTCATCATTATAAATAATTGCATTATGAATTATGTTAAATAAAGCTTGATCTATAAGACCAAAATCTAACTTTACAATATCAACATTGTCATCTATTTCCAATGAAATTTTTTTATCTTGCAATTCAGTTTTAAAATTTTTTAAGACATTGCTAAGTAAATCATTTATATCATGCCAGTCTATATTAGGCATTATTAAACCTGACTCTAACCTTGACATATCCAGTAAATTTGATACAAGATTATTTAGCCTTTCTGTTGCTGTATCAATCTCATTAATTAATAATTCTCTAATATCTTGATCTTTTGATATATTCTGATCTTTCAAACTTTCAATTCCTGCTTTTAATACTGATATAGGTATTTTTAGCTCATGAGAAATAGAATTAAATAATGTAGAATAGAGCCTTTCAGATTCATTTATAAGTCTTACCTGTTGGGCTTTTTCATTTAAAATTTCTCTTTCTAAAGCTGAGGATATTTGATAAACAAATGTTTGGAAAAGCTCTTCCTTATTTTTTATATCAAAATTATTTTGTATTTCAATAACACCTATTTTTGTATGATTTGTATATAATGGATAGTATAGTTTTTCTCCTGCATCTTGTAATATTTTTGTTGATTTACCAGCTTTTTCTTGATTATCAAAAACCCAAGAAATTATTGCATATTCCTTAGGATTTATATTTTTATCACTAATTTTTTCATTATCAATAATATATATATTTGAATCAATATTAAAAAACTCTTTCAGCTTCTTAATTGATGAATTAATTATCTCATCTTTTGTATTCGATGATGAAAGGTTTTTAGTATGTTCAAATAATACTTGGGTATTTTTTTCTTGTTCTACAGCTAATAACTGACTTTGTCGTATTTTTGAATTAAGTATACCTGTTATTATTGCAATAATAAAATATGTAGCAAACATCAGTATATCTTCGGTTTTATCAATATAGAAAGTATAGAGAGGTGGTATAAAAAAATAATTCCAAGATATAGAACTTAAAAAAGCTGAATACAAGATAACATCAGTTTTAACAAAAATGGATAAGATTGAAATATTAAAAATAAATAAAAGTGAAACTGACTGATAGCTGAGATTAACTATTACAAAATTGCATATCAACCCAACAATTATAATACTTAAAGTAGCAATAATATATTCTTTTAATTTACTTTTCATTGTTAATGAATCTGTAACCGATCCCTGATTCTGTAATTATATATTGATGTTCACTATCCTCTATTTTCTTTCTTAATTGACCTATATAAACCCTAAGATATTGGGTTTGATCTATTTGTTTATCACCCCATATTTTTTCCAACAAATATTTGTGAGTTATAACTCTATTTTCATTTTGAATAAGTAACCATAAAATAGAGTATTCTGTAGTGGTTAGTTTTAATATATTTTCACCTTTTTTAACGGTTCTTGCACTTAGATCTATAGTCAGATCTCCATTTATATAAATTGCTTCTGTTTTAGTAATATTGTTACGTAAAGAAACTCTTATTCTTGCTAAGACTTCACCTGTACGAAAAGGTTTGGTGACATAATCATTTGCTCCATTATCAAGGGCATTAATAATTTCTTTATCTGATTTTCGTACAGAAAGTATAATTATTGGACTTGAAAACCATTCTCTTAAGCTTGACAAAACCTTTAGCCCATCAATATCTGGTAAACCCAAATCAAGAATTATACAATCAGGATTTTCTTTTACTGATATATCAATACCCTCTTTGCCTGTCTCAGCTTCAAGTACCTGATAACCAGAAGCTTCAAGATTTATGATTAATATTTTTCTTATCAGCTTTTCATCTTCAATTATTAATATTTTTTGT
>JACMQJ010000130.1 GCA_014377055.1 Candidatus Sericytochromatia bacterium | reverse complement strand
TTTTTCCTGCATCATTACTACCAGATTGTAAATAACCTTCTGGATTAGATTTTATTGCTGTTTCAAAAACTTTGTATGATTTAAGATTATTTGGTGTATTCATAACATCCTTGAATAAAGTACTTGCCTTATCCCACATACCAACTTGAACTTCAGTTGGTACTCTACCAGTAGACATACTTGAGGAGTTAAAAGCATAGCTGTCATTAGCTCTTTGGCTACTATTACCTTGTACAGGTGGATTATTATTGTTTTGTCTTTGTGAAGGAGCAGGGTTAAATCCAGTATTACTGACCCCGTAGTTATTAACATTAACCATTAAGAATAGCTCCATTAAAATGCTTTTACAAATATGCTTAACATTTTTATAGTTAAATAGCTAAAAATCTTACTAGTAATTAAGTTAATTTTACGTTAATTTTTATTTTACCTTATCTTAAGTTTATTAAAAAATGCTATTTAAAATTATATTCTCAAAAAAATATCCCTCTATAAATTTAAAGAGGGATAAAAGTTATTTTTGTTTGTGGGTCAAGAGATTAATAAGTTGAATACTCATCTTCTTTAACATCTTCATAAGTTTCATTATCAGCCATAGACTCGGTTAATTTAAGTTTACCTGTTCTATTTCTTACTTTCTTTTCTTCATATTTGGTCATTTGACGATCTAATTTATCAAGAACAACATCTATTGAAGCATACATATCATGACTTGCTTCTTCAGCTCTTAGAACAGCTCCATTGGCGTATATATTAACATCAACTACTTGGCTGTGTGATATACGTGGATTTTTTTCAACGTGCATTTCAACAACTATTTCAACAATATGTTGTGAATACTTGTCTAGTTTTGAAAGTTTTTTACTTATATAATCCTTTAATGCAGGTGTAACATCGATATTTTTACCTTTGATCACGAGTTTTGCCATAACATCCTCCTAAAAAAAATATACTTATTTTAAAATAAATAAATAACCGAAAATTTACAAGAAACTTATTTATATACTTTAATGTAAAGTATATATTAAAAAAAATATTTACGTTTAGTTGTAATAAAAAAAGTGAAAAATATTTTATATTATAGAAAAAGTAATTTATATCAAGATACATGTTTTATTAGGATGCAACAAATAAAAATAATAGCCATATATATTTTTATTTGTTTATGGATTTAAAATCTTACAGATTATTTTTTAGTAATTAATTACTAGAGATATTTATTAAATTGCATACTGAAAAAAATAGATTTATAATACATTTTAATTATGTTTTTACTTGCATTTGTAGCTCAGTTGGATAGAGTAACCGACTTCGAATCGGTTGGTCGTGGGTTCGAGTCCCACCGAGTGCATTCAACTTAACTATTATTTTATATAATTAGAGCTTGACATTATTAAAAATTGGACTTACCTTTATGATTAGCTGACTTTTTGGAGTTTTGGCTTGTTAATATAAAAATTATTAGTAATAATATTTTAAAATATCCCTTAATTATTAATTTTTCTATACTTGATATACATATAACAGATTATAGTTATTAATTAGTTAAAAAATTTACTATAATCGAATTAGTTATTTTGATAAAAATTCTGAAAGTTAGTCCTTAAATAATATATTTAAGATTAACATATAAAATATAACAATATTTACAATTTATTAGACATAGAGAGTTTATTCAATTTACTTAAACATTCCAAAAATTATAGAAAAGGAAATTTTTTCTTAACAGTTTTCATAATTGAAAGAAACTTCTCAAAAAGTTTAAATCCCAGAAAGGTGAGTGATTAATTTGGCCAATGATACGCTTGTATTAGATTCAGAAATGTTAAATGACAGAACTGTAACAGAACTCTATGAAATAGCAAGGATTGTTAACATACCAAGTTACAGAAAATTAAAAAAAGATGCTTTAGTTAAAGCTATTCTTGATATTCAAGAAAAAGTTAATAGTAATGTTAAGCATACTGAAGTAGTAGAAGAGAAGGTGATAGAACGTAAAAAAATAGAACCAAAAGTTGTATTACATCCAAAACAGAATCCAAATCAGAATACTAATACTAGAGAACCACATCATCCAAAGCATAAGCAAAATAACCCTAAAGTCCATCATTCTCAAGTTAAAGAAAATCCTTCTGTTAGGGAGTCAGTTCAGACTACTTTTATTGAAGAGAAAAAAGAACCTATTCAAGCACAAGAAAAAACTAATGTTGTAAATAATAATCCAAATAATATAAATGCAAATATTATTTATGCTCAGGGTATTCTTGAAGTTTTACCTGAGGGTTATGGATTTTTACGAGTAAAAAGTTATTTACCAAGTGCTGATGATGTCTATGTTTCACAGACTCAAATCAGACGTTTTAAATTAGAAACAGGTCATATAATCACAGGTAATGTTAGACCACCAAAAGATGGTGAAAAATACTATAGTATGATTAAAGTAGAGATGATTAATGGTCATTTACCAGAAGATTCAACTCATATTAAGCATTTTGATGATTTAATACCTATATATCCTCTTGATATAATTAAGTTAGAATGTGCAACTAATCAAGAAAATTTATCTGTTCGCGTAATAGACCTATTTTCACCTATTGGTAAAGGTCAAAGAGGATTGATAGTTTCACCTCCTAAGGCTGGTAAAACTACATTATTAAAAGCCATTGCTAATAGTATTTCTACCAATAATCCAGAGATTTATTTAATAGCTTTATTAATTGATGAAAGACCTGAGGAAGTTACTGATTTTAAGCGTTCAATCAAAGGCGAAGTTGTCGCCTCAACATTTGACGAATTACCAGAAAATCATGTCAGAATAACAGAATTAGTTTTAGAAAAGGCAAAAAGATTAGTTGAGCATGGCTACGATGTTGTTATACTCTTAGACAGTATCACACGTATGAGTCGTGCTTATAATTTAATTATTCCTCCAAGTGGTAGAACTCTTTCTGGTGGTCTTGATCCAAATGCTATGCACCGCCCAAAAAGATTTTTTGGTGCCGCTCGAAATATAGAAAATGGTGGTAGCTTAACTATATTAGCTACAGCACTTGTTGAAACTGGTAGCCGTATGGATGATGTAATCTTTGAGGAATTTAAAGGTACAGGCAACATGGAATTAAAGCTTGATCGTAAGCTTTCTGAAAGAAGAATTTTCCCTGCTATTGATATTAAACAATCAGGAACTAGAAAAGAAGAACTGCTCTTGACCAAAGAAGAATTAAGAAAAGAATTGATTCTTAGAAGAACTCTTGATTCTGGTGACACTGCCGAAATAGCGGAATTTATTATTGATAGATTAAAAAAATGTAAAAATAATGCTGAATTTTTGGCTTCTATTGTAGATAATGGTAACTAGTTAATAAAAGAATACTTCTTTTATTAATACTTTAAATACCCCTATAACATCTTTATATCAATGTTATAGGGGTATTTTTATGTAAAATTTTTTGATAGAAAACATAATTTTTTTATAACAGTAGAGATATTAAAATATAATGTTTATAAAGATCCACAAAATATTATTTTTGGAGAAATTAATGATCAATGAAATAAAATCTTATAAGAAGTCAGATAGTAATAAGATTTTGCTCAAAAATAAATTTAATGAAAAAAGTATGTCCGATTTATTTGAGGATGATTCTTTAGAATTAAAAGTCTTTTTTGAAAAAAAAGGTTTAAATAAAGCTTCTAGATTAAATAAATTAGTAAAATTATTTCAGCTATTTTTTAAACAGCTTTAGCTAGACTATACTTAGTTTTGTATCTTTCATCACAAAAAAAGTTTCACCAACTTAATAAAACTTAGTCTTTTTTTAATAAAGTTCATTAATTCCGTGTATTTCCTTTATAGCAAAACTTGGCTGGCTCGGTCTTCTAAATATTAGGTTAACTAATCTTAACCTAAAATGGCTTTAACAATAGACTCTATAGTATAATTATTTTACATAGGATGTCTTTAATAATATTTAATTTAAAATTAACCTGAAGTTATTCATTAACGGTTAATTGAGAAAGGAGCAGATGTATAGAATGATGATAAATAAAAGTCAAAAAGATTCTGAAACTGCAGTTGAAAATAATCTTGTAGAAAAGATTGAATTCTTGGATAAAAATAATTACTTTGAACCTATAAAAGTAAATCTTCCATCTTATGATGATGCTGATGATCCAAATATTTCATCTCTATTCGGAGATAAAAATTTTAATAACATAAATTCTTTTGTTTATGAAAATGAACAAAAATCAAATACCAAACTACAATCTATTAGCAAATTATTTAGTACATTTAACGCAAAAAAAATATTTAACAAAAAAGTAGCTATTGCAGCATTTGCGGCAACCGTCCTTATTGGTGGTTTTTCTATCGGAAATATCTTTGAAACAAATAATTTTAACGCTGATGCTTCACCACTTTCAAAAATTGAAAACCAAAATATTTCATCAAAAACTAAAGAAATCAAATCTCAAATAAGTTTGGGTGACATATACAATGAAAACTACACTGTAAAATACAAATTAACTGAAGGTGATACAATTGCTAAGATTTCAGAAAGAACAAGTGTTCCAACTGAAGCAATTAAGATTATTAATAATATTAAGAATGATAGTGATTTATCAAGCAAAGAAAGTATTAATATTCCAACCAGAGATAGTTTAGTCTATAGAATAACTTCTAATGATACATTAGGTACTATTGCTCAAAAATATAATGTAAGTATCAAAGATATAAGAAACATGAATAAGGGTAATATTAAAAATCCTAATTTTCTTCAATTAGATCAGATATTATTTATTCCTTTTGAAAAAAACGATTTTAGAGATGACAATGTAAAAACTAATCTTCAAACTACTAAAACTAATGATAAAAAAGTAAATCATAAAAATAAGGCTGTAAGCTTACCAACTTCAAGAGAAAACAATATTGTTCATAGATTAGCTTCTGGAGAAACTTTAGCTAAACTATCAAAAAGATACAAAATATCTATTAATAAAATTATTGCTTCTAATCCTGAATTAAAGTCAAAAAAGCCTAAATTGAATGAACCAATAATTATTCCTATTAATGATCTTAATAGAAGTGGTGGCAGAGACAGAAATATCAGAATAGCTAGTCGTTCATTAATGAGTGGTGTAAATAGTGAAGGAGTAAGATCCTCTGGTAGATTTTTATGGCCAGCAAAAGGGGAGTTTTCATCACCTTTTGGCAGAAGAGGAAGAGAATTTCATAAGGGTATAGATGTTGCTGCTGTAGTAGGAACTCCTATTAATGCTGCTATGCAAGGTAAAGTAGTCTATACAGGATGGGAATCAGGTTATGGCCAAACAGTTGAAATAAGACATGGTGACAACTTAGTTACTAGATATGCTCATTGCTCAAAAATATTTGTCAGTGTGGGTCAAGTTGTTGAAACAGGTGAACATATAGCTGCAATTGGTATGACTGGTCATGTAACAGGACCTCATGTTCATTTTGAAGTATTAGTTAATGGCGTACAAGTAAATCCTAGAAACTACTTATAATAAAATATATGGTTGAAGATAAAAATAATAAAACAGACAAATTAGATACAGAAAATAGTATAGATGAGCAAGATTTAGATAATAATTTTACTAGAGGCTTTACTATCTTTACTGTTGGCTTGGTTGTTATATTATCTCTCTCATTATTTGTTTTTTATGCCACTGTTAGAGCTAGGTCAATAGGTATTGCCACAGGCTATTTAAAAGCACTTGAAATAGCCTATGAAGCTGGAGAGTTTAGAGTTGGAAAAAATTCTAATGAGAGATCTTTTGAAACAGGTATTTATAAAGTAAAAGTGACAACTCTTAGAGCAAAGGATCAAAGTGAATCCATTGTTTTTAAAGTTGAAGTCAAAGACAAATTCTTTTTGGTTACTCAATATATGGAAGAGTTAAGACTGATACCAACTATAGAAGTTGAAGCTGAAAAATAATTATGAAATCAATATTTTATTTTTTAACTACAATAATTCTTTTTACTTGTTCTTGTGCATCTACGCAAAAAGAAATCCGTAAAGATGGTAATAATCAACTTTATACAGTTAAAGTTGTTAACTCATCACTAACAAGAGCTTCTCTGAGATATGCTAGTTATAATCAAGGATATACATTTCGTTTTGTTGATTCAAAGAACGAAATTAAGTTTTTGATGGATGGAGAGTTAACAATTCAATACACCATAAAAGATGGTGATGACTCAAGAATTATTAAAATAAAACAAGATACTTTTATTGAAGTCAAACAAAATGATATTATTGTAGATGATTTACCAGTGACTGAAAAAATAAAATCAGGTAAAAATAAATAAGACTAAGGGAGGTAGCTCTTCAATTGAAGATAAGTAAAATTAGTTTTATCTCCATGTTTGCCTTTGGAGCATTATTTTTTGTTCATCCAGATTATTCAGAATCTGAGGAGATTAATTCAAGTCATTCATTTAATACAGTTTTGTTCGCTAATAGTCTAGTTCCAGAAAAAACAATTATTAGAGCTGTAGAATCAATTGTTATTCATTCCAATTCAGGGTATAGAACAGTAAAAGCAAGAATAGATACGGGTGCAACTCAATCAAGTATTGATATGAGTTTGGCTAGACAACTCGGCTATAATAAGTATGTTGGAAGAGTAAATGTAGTAAGTGCTAATGGTATAAAAACTAGACCAGTAGTCGAAATAAGTTATGAACTATCAGGAAAAAGAATTATTAGCACTTTTACTTTAGCAGATCGTAGTAATCTTAATTATTCGGTTCTAATTGGTAGAAATGATCTTAATGGATTTTTGATTGACCCAACCGATTAATATTTTGTATAAATTATTTTCTACTAGCATTATCAAAAATTTAATTGAAGATCTTTATTTATTATACATAAATATCAGCAATGCTTTCTATAATTTCTTTTATTTTATGATTGAAGTATTAAAGTTTTATTCAGATCCGTTACTTAGGAAAGTGGATATAGAATTATTTAAAACTTATGCTTTTAAAGATCAATTTACAGTTTCAGCAGAAGAAAGTATGGATATTTTTTCATTAGAAAAAGAAGAGTTAACTTATGGTGAAGCCATTTGGTCATCTATAGATCAGATACTAAAATTTATTAATCCAGATAAAGATATGGTCTTTTATGATTTAGGATGTGGAACAGGTAGAGTTTGTTTTTTTGCTAATATTAAATACCATCTCAAAGCTTATGGAATAGATCTATTGCCTACATTTATTAATAATGCTGAAAAGATAAAAAATAAATTTTCCTTAGAAGATGTACATTTTATAAAAAATAATTGGCTTAATTTTGATTTTAGTAATGCTGATATTATTTATGTAGCTGGAACGTGTTTGAATGATGAAACTTTATCAGAACTGACAAATAAGCTAAAAAGTATAAAAAAAAATACTTATGTAATATCTGTTTCTAACGAATTAAAATCAGAAGATTTATCTTTAGTTAAAAGTATGTATTTGCCATTTTCTTGGGGTAGAGCAAATGTTTTTATTAGTATAAAAAATTAGGATCTTAAATAGTTAACTAATTAACATTTAGCAAGTTTTTGAGTCTGGACAATATAATATAAAAGTAATTATTTTAATTTATTGGAAAATTTTTATGAATATCAATAAAACTTCTGGTATCAATCCAACACCTCAATTACGTCCAGCAACTGTTGAAACTCCAGCACAAATTGTACGAAATAATACATCTTCTCCAAGTATTCCTGCACAAAATCTTGGTACAACAAGATATGCAGGCTCAACACATGCAAAAGATAATCTTACTCATCATGTTACACTACCAACTCTTGGTAATGTAGCTACAACAGGTAGTGCTAGTATTGATAGCTTATTAAATGCCTCACCAAAAGAAAGAAAACAACCCGATTTTTATCAAAAAGTATCTGAGGCACTAAAAGATCCTGCAAAAAGATCTTTGCTAATAAAACATTTTCATTTGAATAGTGCAGCCAATATAGAAGGATTAAAATTAGCAACTTTTATGGAGGCAGGTAATGCACCAAAGGGTAATATGAAGATGACTTCAGAAATAATAATGAATCGAGCAATAGCCATGTCATTTCAAAAGCATAGAGATGTAAGCATTACAGAGGTAGTAAAAAAGCCAAATCAATTTGAAGTTAACAACTCAAGTGCCATGGCAAAGCACAAACTGATTACATTTGATGCAGCAATTATAGATCATAGCTCAAAACAATATCAAAATGCAATGTCTTCAAGTGATGTATCAAGTGTTGTAAATGATGTTGTAGCAGGACAAAGAGGAGATACAAGTAATACTATACATTACGGATTCAAAGGAAACGGAAAAGTTAATCATCCAGACACTCCTGCTCCAGCAGATGGATTTTATACTGTTAGGTCTTGGTAAAATATTAGCTTTCTTATAAAGAGCTATTCCATAATAGATCTTATTTAATAATAATTTTAAGCTATAATTTTATTTGTAAATTTATAGAATAATAATCTTGATGCTTTTAAAAAACAAAAAAATCGATCCCGAAAAAACACATAAAACAAGATCTGAGTTTGAGGTAGAAGACTCAATTGCTTTTAGAACAATTGTCACAATAACAGTTGTAATAGCTATTTCGTCAACCATTCTTGTATCAGAAGATGGTATGGGCTTAGGTATAACCACCATAATACTAACTATACTTGGCGCTTTTATAAGTTATAAAAGAAGATCTGCAAAAAATTGGTGGATTAAAATTATAATTTCTTTGGCTATGCTGATTACATTTGGAGATTTTATTCGCAATGTTTTGGGCAATCCTTATGATGCTAGGATTCCACTAGCAAATTTGCTAATCTGGCTACAAGTTTTACATAGTTATGATTTGCCAAGAAGAAGAGATATTAATTATTCTATTTTAGTTGCCCTAATTTTAGTTTCAGTAACTGCAACGATCAGTAGAGATTTAGTCTTTGGTTTTTTTCTTGTTGGATTTATAATATCTGCTCTTTTAAGCATGCTGTATAATAATCTGTCGCAACATAATATCCACAAATTAGAGGTCAAGAAAAAAACAGTTTTTAAAATTGGTTTACCAACAATCCTTGTCACTATGGTTGGAATGGTTATTGCTTTTGTTTTTATGCCTAGATATCAAACAATGAAAATAAAAACTTTACCAGTTTCTATTAAACTTCCTGAAATGCCTAATTTTAATGGACAGATTAATTCAAAGTCAAGCACAGAAATTAAGCAGAGTAAAGACAAAAATGGTCAAAAGACAACAACTATCAAAAGAAATTTTGATAAAGATGCTTATTATGGCTTTAGCTCTGAGCTAGATCTAAATTTTAGAGGTCAGCTGTCTGACGAAGTAGTTATGAAAGTCAGAAGCTCAGAAGAAAGTTATTGGAGAGGTATGGCATTTGATACATATACAGGTAAAACTTGGAAAATGACAAAGCCTTATGAAACAAAAAAAGTTTGGTCTACAGCACCTCCTATGTATGTTAGAATGTCACAACAGATTAATAAAGAATTAACCAGAAAACACGAACTAATTCAAACATTTTATATAGAAAAAGAACAAAGTAATCTTGTTTTTGCTTCATCTTATGCTGATGAGTTATATTTTCCATCAAACTATATCATGACAGATAATTATGGTAGTATGAGAAGCCCTGTTGAATTGGCTCAAGGTCTTACTTATAGTGTTGTATCTAGGATACCTGAGTTTGATCTAAAAATGCTAACTAAAAATTTTACAAACGAACAAAATAATAAAGTAAAAGTTACTGATAATTATTTACAAATACCACCACAACTATCAAAAAGAGTTATGGAATTAGCCAAAGATCTCACAAAAAAATCAAAAAATAATTACGAAAAAGTTATTGCTATCAAAAATCATTTACAAAAAACTTATCCTTATGATATAAATATTCCTGAATTTCCTGAAAATGTTGAAAGTATTGATTATTTTCTTTTTGAACAAAAAAGAGGCTATTGTGAACATTTTGCTAGTTCCTTAGCTGTAATGTTGAGAACTCTAAATATACCAACAAGGCTTGTAACAGGATTTATTACAGGTAAATATAATCCTATAACAGGTTATTATGAGGTAAAAAGCTCTGATGCTCATGCTTGGGTTGAAGTGTATTTTCCTTACCAAGGATGGGTTTCGTTTGATCCAACACCTGGCTATTTAGGAAATTTGTTGCAATCAGAAAAAACAGATACATTCATTTTTTCAACCCTTATTAAAGAATTATTTGAAAAAGTTAAAAGTACAATTCCAGAATCAGTTAAAAATTGGTTTGAAAATAGTATAAAATCTTCGATAAATTATGTATTAGCTTTGTTAACTTATACTCTTAAATTGTTTTTTAACCTTAATTGGACAACTTTTGTTTCTATTATCATTTTTATAATTGTTGCTTTGATTGTCTTAGTTGGAGTTATATTCTTGTT
>JACMQJ010000635.1 GCA_014377055.1 Candidatus Sericytochromatia bacterium | reverse complement strand
TTACAAAAAGCTTGATATTTATGCAAAACAAGCTGTTAAAAATGCTATTCAGGAATCAAAAGATAAACAAGTGGAAATAACCTATTTATCTAATCAACAAATAGTTCAGGAATTACCTTCAGGACAAATTATTGTTTTAAAGGAGTTACCAAATCAAAGAAGAAAAGTACAAGTTGGAAGCAAAGCAAAATTCTAAGAGATTAAGGATGATTGCTGGTCCGAATGGTTCAGGTAAGTCTATGATGAACCTGAAATAATTATAGAGAATTTTGATTCTTTTTATAATTACTCCTTAGATTATTATAATCAATTACTTAGCAAAAATATTAATCTAGGGTTTGATCAAATAAATGATGTAATTAAATTAATAGGTCAAACTGATAAAAATAATCAAATTGAATATTACAAAAAGTTATTCCTATTAGAGTTTTTAGATTGTAAAATTGAAAGAGATAATATTTGAAACTCAAAGTGAGGATTTTGAATGAGTATAATAATTTATGCAAACTAAACAGTTAGAGAACAATTTTTTAAGATTAGTTTCAACTTATAAAAAAACAAATCCTAACTTAAATCTTAACTTTTTATCCAAGCTTTTATACAGTTTTATTTCCTACCTAAGAGAATATTTAGAAAAGTTAGAAGATAGAAAGACTGAATGGGACAATACTATTGTAAAAATAGAATATACATTAGAAACTAACGATGATGGATCTGAAAATATATGCCTAAAACAAAACAGTTTAGAACAAAATATTATGGAAAAAGTATATCTGGAAGTTTTTAAAGAAATTACAGGAAATGCTTTAATTATTAAAGAAAAAAATGGATCTACATTTCAAACTCCAAAAGAATTTTTAAAGAATATAGCTGAATTATCCCAACAAGAGCAAGCTAATAAAATTTATAAGTTATTTAATCCTGAATCATTTATTATTAAACCTTTTAACGATAAACCAGCAATAATAATTAGTTTTTCACCTTTAGTTTATGACAAAGATAATAACCAAAAATACTATCAGGTTTTATTAAAAATTGATGTTGGAAATTTTAAGCCTTATATGTGGAAAGAAGAAGTATCGAAAAATTTTTGGCATCGTATCTTAGAATACGTTTCACAGATAAATAGTGAAAATACATTTTCTTTTATCAATGAGATTGAACCACCCTTATTACACCTTAAAAAATTAGATATTAAAACTATAGATAAAAGTAAGCAATTAATCAAAGCAAGTTTACATACTGAATTACAAAAATTTGGCAGAAAACCCAAGAAAAATGGAAGTATTCTTGATTTATTAGAACAGCCTTTGGAAGATGAATTACAAAAAGATATTTCAGATTATAAAATTGAAGTAATAGGATTGGATAATACTAAACCTCAGAACCAAGCTCTTTTTGCTATACAAAAACTTTTTCATGAAACAGGTTATAAAGGTAACTCTGAGGGAAAAACATTAAACAAAGATGATAATTCTTTTAAATTTATGGGCTATCTACCAGCTATTAAATTTACTCCTGCCCAATACTTAGAGGCTTATGGAGTAACTAAAAAAGAAAGAGCTAGGGGAAAATGGGAATATCTATCAAATGAAAGATCAGAAGCTTTAAAAGCATTGAGAGAATTGAGTCAAAAAAAGTATTTGTTTTATTATGAAAAAAAGTATTGGAAAGACGCTAAGGAGCTGTTTGACTTAATTACTACAGTAAGATCACTATTTAATCTGACAGAAAAATATGAAGCAATTGATCATAATGAAGTAAAAATAATAGAAAATAATCAAGTTAGCTTAAAAACAGAAGAAAAGTTAAGTTACATTGTTTTAGAGCCATGTCCTTTACTTGTTGATCAAATAGAAACATATTTTGTTTTAAAACCAGCTAATTTTTATCAAGAAATTAAACTTTTATTTGGAAAAACTAGTAAACAAGTACCGTTATTTATTGATTTTTTGATAGCCGAGATAACTAAAAGAGAGATTTCATCTAAGGGTAAAGATATTGATTGGATTATAGAATTAAATTACGAAACATTAGCTTATAAAATTAGAATGGAAAAAATGATCGAAGCTAATAAAGTAAAAAGAATAAAGCAAGAATTGGTAAAATGTTATAAAATAGCTAAACAATTAGGTTATCTTCTTGATTATGAAACTATAATGGGTTCAACTATAGAATTGGAGCGTCTTGTACTTAATCCTGATAAATTTAGAAGGGTTAAAGAAATAAATGAAGAAATTAAATTAATTAACTCTAATAGTAATTTTTAATTGGTCTACCCAAATCAGGCAGTAAATTTTGCTAGAAAAAGCCTAGTCTATTCAGATTAGGCTTTGATTTTTATTAATTAGATGTAACCCTTTATTTACAGTATTTTTAGCTATTGTAACGATTATTTTTTTTAACTTACTGAAAAAAAGTGATATTTTCTGTCAAAATGAGATATGGTCTATCCAAATTTAAATAGTAAAGTTATATTAAACGCTTTAAACCTTTTATTCATAACAGTTTTGATTTTTTATATTTTTTTATTCGACCCTAATTATTTGGTCTACCCAGAAAAGGCAGTGAAAATACCAGAATGAAATCTGGTCTACCCAAAAAAGGCAGTAAAAATACCAGAATGAAATCTGGTCTACCCAAAAAAGGCAGTAAAGTTATATTAAGCACCTCAAAATGTTATGAATACAAGGTTTTAATTTTTGATAAATTTGGAGTTTGGTCTACCCAAAAAAGGCAGTGAAAATACCAGAATGAAATCTGGTCTACCCAAAAAAGGCAGTGGCTTTTTCCTGAAACCTTTATCTTTAAAACGTTGTATCGATTTTAGTGATATTTTTAGTGACACATGTCACTAATTTATAAAACTTCATTAAGTTCGACTATTAAAGTCTGGTCTACCCAAAAAAGGCAGTAAGCTTTTTTCTCAAACTATTACTATATCTAAATTTAAACCTGTTTTTAATATTATTACAAAAAATTAAGAAAAAAATTGGGTCTACCCAAAAAAGGCAGTAGGTCTACCCAAAAAAGGCAGTAGGTCTACCCAAAAAAGGCAGTAGGTCTACCCAAAAAAGGCAGTGACCGATCTTAGTAACCCTTATAAATACAAGATCTTAGGATGGTCAAAAAAACACTATATTCTTTAATACTATTTAAAAGTATTTAACTAGAAGAAAAAAAACTTTGGGGTTTTTCTTCAAAAGGAAGAAATCAATAGGTCTACCCAAAAAAGGCAGTAGGTTTACCCAAATCATGAGGACTAAAATCCCTACACTTCTTATATAATCAGGATCTAGATATTTTGTAGTTAGCCAATTCTATATTTTAAGTTAGTAGAAAATCAGTAGGTCTACCCAAATCGTGCGGATTAAAAAGGACAAATTTCCTTATTTCATAATAATTACAGCTATTTCTGTAAGATTTATTTTTTAAACTCACTTTTAACTTGGTCTACCCAAATCGTGCGGATTAAAAATATAACTTTCTGTATTTAAAAATAATTATTGACTTATTTTTGAAATTTATTTTTAGGCTGAACTTAAACAAAGTCTACCCAAATCCGTAGGTAAGTTTTTTACTAATTTAAAATTAAATATCTGTAAAAAGTTGTTTCAAAAAAATTTAATCTCATATAATCGTTTGAAT
>JACMQJ010000129.1 GCA_014377055.1 Candidatus Sericytochromatia bacterium | reverse complement strand
TTAAATTACCACCTGAAGTTAAAAATGCTATTTCCGACTCTAATACTTTTAAATTATCAAGATATAATCTGGCTACTATAAGTGGCAGTAGTATTTCAATAATAGATCCTTTAGATAATCAAAAGCCCCAGATTGTGGCTAATGGTAATAAGCCCTGGGATATAATTACTGTTCCTGAATTTAATAAAATGTATATTTCTAATTTTGGTGACAGTACTATTTTAGTTATTGATTTAAAGAGTTTAAAAGTAATTAAAGAGATAAATTTTGATAAAACTGCACTAATTACAAAACTAGGTATATCACCAGCAAAAGATAAAATTTATGTTTTAAATTTTGGTTTAAATAAAATCTCATCTGTTAGTACTGCTACTGATGAGATAAATACAAATGAAATAAAGTTAAATAATTCTGCCAGAACTTTTATTGTTGACAATTTAGGTAGATTATTATTATTTAATGCGTCAGGGTTAGTAATACAAACTGATTCAGGTAGTGTGATAAATTCACTGGATTTTAAAATTTCTTTTTCTTATGATAAGGCAATTTATTCTAAACAAACTAATACATTATTATTAGTTCCATCTTCTGGCAATAACCTGGCCAGTTATGATTTATCCAGTGATAAAGCAACAGAGATTCAATTAAAGGAAAATATTGTGAGTGCTGCCTTTAATCCTTCCGGAGATAAGATATATGCTCTGTCAGCGTCATCTTTGTCAATCCTGGAATCAGGAACAATGAAAGTTTTAAGAGAAAATATCCCAATTAATACAACTGGTGCAAATAATATGATCTTTTCTCCTGATGGAAGAAGATTATTTATTACATCAGGCTCAAATGTAAGTATTTTTGATATTAACAATGAAAGTATGATATCAGAACATTTGGAATTGAATGGACCTGCAGATAATATAATAGCCTGGTCGAATAACTAATTAGGGGTTTTTTGCCCAAAGGGGTCTTGTGCACAAACCCTCATAAATTCCCAAGATTTTACAATCAGTTATAAGTACTTAGGCACAATTAGTTTTATGTTTTTAAGAGGTGTTTATTAAAATACCCTTACAGTAGGGGCGTTATACTTAACGCCCTTTTTTTATATAATTAAATATGCCTAAGTACTTATTAAAAATAGAAACAGAAAAATGGTATAAAAGCCTAATAAAGTCTCGCTTTATAAAAATTTGTGCGGAACATTGTCTCTAAACTTGGAATAAGATCGGTAATTTGACTTCAATATAACTTTTTATTTTCTTAAATCTCTCATTATCTTGCTAAAGCTATATATCCTAAAGTCTTTTGTCATTTAATAACTTTTCTCTAATGGACTTTATTAAATCTTGGTCAGTATATTCTGATTGCCATTCAGCATAAGTCATTGTCTTATAGCCAAAATAACTTTGGTTTTTCTTAAATTCATTTATAAAAGGTACTTGATGAGATTTAGGAAGATTTATATATTCTTGCATTGAAAATTCACCATTCATTTTTCTTTTGATAATTGCATCATAAACAAATGTGTTTGGTTGAATATTTTCATCTACATATTTAGTTATTTTAGTTGCAAGCTTATCGAGATTATCTGATATAAAATCTTGAAAATCGTTAGATAGATAATGCTCATACATTTCTTGTAATTCTAAATTAATATGTCTTGTAATTACTTTGTCTTTTTCAATTTCACTTTGTTTTTTCTGTTCCTGATAAAATAAATAATTATCTATCTGGGTATTATCTTTAAGTAAACTTGCAAAGAAACCTGACAGACTTTTAATATTTCCTTTTTTAAATTCTTTTTTTGCATAATTCATTAAAAACAATAAATAATCTTCAAGATTATCATTTGTATCAATTTTGAGCTTTAATAATCTATTTTGAATTGTCACAGTTGTTAGACTAATACTATTTTCTAAAAGAAACTGTTTCAATACTTGATTCTCTATATCAATTTCTACTAATAATTTAGGTTTAGGATTTTCTAAAACTTGATTTTCTATAATTTCACTCTTTGTTACCTCATTTTTTTGAGATAATTGTTTAAATCTTTCTTTCTTTTCAAGATAGTCTTTTGCTCTACCAGGTTTTAGTGACATACAAAGCTTATAACCTGCAATCTTTCTACCTTCTTTATATGGCTTTATCTCTATATTAATGTCAGAAATTTTATTTATTTCCTCTTCTGCCATATTAATAACACGTTTTTGAAAGTCTCCTGTAAGTTTATATTCATCAGGTTTTACAGCAAAGTACCGCCTTAACTCTTCAATAGTAAACTTTTTTTCAGAATAACCGTTTTCCATCATTAAATAATCTAATGCTAAACAATACATTGATAGAGCATATTTACTTTGAAACTTTTTAGAAATAATTAAATCAATTTTTACATAAGCTTCTTCTCCCATTGCAGCAAATCTTTCCTCTAAAAAAATACTGAAATCATAAATACATATCCCAGAGTCTTTAGGTATCTGACATCCGGCTAAGAGAGAAAAAGATTCCCAAACATGTTTTTTATCTTTGCCAAAAATATTCCAGCTTACAGTTGTTTTATTTAAACCTCTTAGAGCTTCTTTTAATTCTTTATCGTTACTTGTTGTGTCATTCCAGCCAAGCAACTCTCTTAGCCTATCTAGCTTTATAGTATGTTTCCTCTGTTTACCAAGATTTGGAAATGCACAGTAAACTAATTCAAACCATAATTTTTTCTGAACAAGAGAAATATTATTTTCTATATGAATTGCTGAACTGGGAATAGATACTATTTTAGCAGGTTGCAATACCTCTATACCTTCTGCTTTAAGTATCTTTAACTGTTTTTTATTATACATATAACAACTCCTAAAATTTAGTATTTTGAAATAATATCATAAGATATGACATAGATAAACAAAAAGTCATATTTAAATGCTGTAAACGTCATAGTTGATGCTGTAAATGTCATACATTAAGAATTGTGAATGCTGTAAATGTTATAGTTCATGCTGTAAACGTCATAGTTGCAACATTTCTTAACGTACTTAAGCCCAGTCAGTGAGATCTTTCTGGGAGTTGTCCACAATGCCCGGAAAACACTCTTAAATTACTTGTTAGTTTTACAAAGAAACAACAAACAACAAGAGGAAACTCTAAAATTGTGGACAACTTTTTTACAATCTGTAACATTTACCGTCTTTACAAGCTTTCAACCTGCTCGCTTGCCTTTTTTTTTCTTGAAGAGACCTAAATCCCTTTTCCTGTAGAAAAATATTTTAGTTCGTTAGCTCAATCCGTAAACGGTGGTCACAATAGTGACCATTTTCGCGGAGTACCTCGAAAACAAGC
>JACMQJ010000634.1 GCA_014377055.1 Candidatus Sericytochromatia bacterium | reverse complement strand
TGCAAAAATGGCATAAAAATTTCAAACATTATTAAAATAATAGCTAATAAAATAAATATTTGAAAAAACTCTTCATATTGGATATTACTTTTTGTTCTTACATTGTTTGATTTTATTTTTTCTATACTGTCAAAAAGTTGTTCAGAAATATCTTCATTTTTAATCTCAAAATATTTACCACCAGTTATTTTAGCAATATCTATCAGTAATTTATCGTTAAGTTGGCTAATTACATCTTGACCAAGATATGTTTTATAAAAAGGTTCTCCGTAAGGATCTCTACCAAGAAAAATCTTACTTCCTTTTTTACTGCCAACCCCTATAGTATAGATAATGACATTATTCTCTTTTGCTTTTTTTGCTATTTCAACAGCATTTTTATTTTGTTCTTCGCCATCACTAATTAGGATAATTATTTTAGCTGAGGACTTATTCTTTTCATAAAATCTTTTTTCAGAAATCTCTATTGCATTACCTATATCAGTACCACCGCCTGAACTATAAGAAAAATCTAAATTATTAAGATATGAATTAAAATCTTGATAATCATTACTTAAAGGGAATAAAGGAATAGCAATATCTGAAAAAATTACCAATGATATTCTTTCATTAGATAATGTTTTAACAAAACCTTTAATTATTTTTTTACTAGCTTCAAATCTTGATAAATTATTTAAATCACCTATTTCAGCATTATCTGAATAACTACCAGAAATATTAGCGTCAGTAGTTTTCATACTATCAGATATATCAAAGGCTATAACAATATCATTAGAGCTTTCTTCTATATTAGAACTAGTTACTTTTCCTTGTGGTCTTGCTAGAGCTATAATCAAAAAAAATATTATAATTAACCATAAAATAATGCTAGTATATTTTTTTTTTGTATTATCTTTTATATCTAACTTTTTAGAGGCGATTGTATTGATGAAAAGATGTTTTCTTTTAATATAATCTTTTATACCAGTTATTCCAATAAAGTATAAGACCACCAATAATGGTAATAAGTAAAAATAATATGGATTATAAAATTTCATATTCTTATTGGATTTAAAAATTTTTTATTGAGTAAAAAGTCAATAAGAATTAAAATTAGAGATATTATCAAAAAGTAGGACATTTTTTCTTGATATATTTTTGATGTTATGGTTGATACTTCACTTTTTTCTAAGCTATTTATCTTTACATATATTTCTTGCAAAGCTTTGTTGTCTGTAGCTCTAAAGTAAGTACCACCTGTCTTGTCAGCTATAGTAATTAAATCAGATTCATTTATTTTTGATAATAAAATATTACCATTTATATCTCTAGCATATTCCGTAACTCCATTATCTGGATTTCTAAATGGCATAGGAGCACCTTCGGGCTTGCCTACACCAATTGTATATATTTTAACTTTTTTACTGATGGCAACATTTATTGCTGATAATGGCTCTACTTGCCCTGAATTATTTTCACCGTCTGTCAATAAAATTATTATTCTTGTTTGTTTTTTGTCATAGTTAAACCTATAAATACAGTTTATAATTGCATCTCCTATTGCTGTACCATCAACTTTAACAGTATCTACATTAACTTCCTTTAATTGGTTTAATAAAATATCATAATCCAAAGTTAAAGGGGATAAGGTAAAAGATTTACCAGAAAAAACAACTAAACCTATTTTATTACCTTTTTGTTGTTTAATAAAATTACTGATAACTTCTTTTGAAGTTTCTATTCTGTTTTTATTTGATAAGTCCTCAGCCAACATACTTTTTGAGGTATCAATTGCTAACATAATATCTATACCTTTGATCTTAGTTTCTTTTTTTTCAAATCCAAATTGTGGTCTAGCCAAAGAAAAAATTAATAATACTAGAATTAATAATCTAAGAGGTAATAAAAAACGATATAACTTTGCTTTAAGTCCTATAGGTGATTTTTTTATAACTTCTAAAGAAGTAAAAGGTAAACCATTAATTTGCTTACTAAGAAATCTATTTAGATAAAAATATAATGGTATAAGTAATAATAAAATAAATGCTTGTGGTGTTTCAAATTGAAAAAAACTCATATTTCGACTCTGCGATTATTTAACTCATTATTTAGATCAACAATCACCCCTGTCTTTGTAAAGAGAGGGTCTGGGGGCGAGTTTTTCCTATTTTTGCTTATGATCAAAAATAGATACATCCTGCATATCCAAAGCACTAATAATAGTTTCGGGGGTTACATAACCAAGTTTAATTAAGACTTGACCAAGTAAACGCTTTTCACTTGCTTGAATTTCTAAAGCATGTGCAAGTTGTTCTTCTGTAATAACGGACAATTCTAACAGAATCTCACCTAATCTTTTTTTTGGTGATGTGACTAATTCATTTTCTTGCATAACACTATTAATCCTTTAGTTTGAGTGTGATAATTCGACAACATACATTGATTCTATAGAATCATGGTAATTTTGATTTATTATTTTACGTTTTAATGATAACTTAGGTGTAATTTCATTTTTTTCTATTGTAAACTCATCTGATAATAAAATAAACTTTTTTATTTGTTCAAATTTTGCTATCTTATCAGCCGAAACAGTATCAATTTCAGTTTTTAAAAATTCTAATATTTTACTATTTTTACAAATTTCTTCTTTGGAATCTATGCTTATACCAAGTTCTTTCATTTTAACTTTTAGATTTTCAAAATTTGGAACAATTAATGCTGAAATATATTTTCTATTATCACCTATTACAGCTATTTGCTCAATATATTTACAAGTTTTTAATAGATTTTCAATTGGTTGAGGTGCAACATTTTTACCATTTGACATAACAATAATTTCTTTTTTTCTATCTGTTATTTTCAAAAAGTTTTCTGAGTCAAGTTCACCAATATCACCAGTATGAAACCAACCTTCTGTATCAATTGCTTCTGCTGTTGCCTCTGGGTTTCCGTAATAACCTTTCATTAAATTATCACCCTTGCTAAGTATCTCTCCATCTTCAGCTATTTTTATTTGAACACCAGGTATTACTTGTCCTACAGATCCAAATTTAATACTTCCAGATCGATTAAAGCAAATAACAGGGCTTGTTTCTGTAAGTCCATATCCCTCAAGAATTGGTAAACCTATATAAGCAAAAAATTCAGCTATTTCAGGCATTAACGGAGCACCACCTGAAACAAGCATTTTTAAATTTCCACCTGTTTTTTCTTTTATTTTGCTAAAAACTAGTTTATCAGCTATTTTATATTCGGCTTCAAGTAAAAAACTTAATCCATGACCATAAGTTTTTGCTTCATAATATTCTTTGCCAACTTTTAAAGCCCAGCTAAATATTTTTTGTTTTAGTGGAGGAGAAGCATGTATTCCTTCCATAACTTTTGAATGGATCTTTTCATATATTCTAGGGACACTAACGAGCATACTTGGCTTAACTTCAATTAAATTTTTGGTTATAGCTTCGATACTTTCAGCATAAGCTATCTTTCTTCCTGAAACAACCATAATTGCATAATAGGCAATACGTTCTAATACATGAGAAAGAGGCAAAAATGATAGTTCTAAATCAATATCAGTACTGGGTAATAATAACTTTGCTGACTCGACAGCATTTGACATAAAGTTTTTATGTGTCAACATAACACCTTTTGGATCGCCCGTTGTTCCTGATGTGTAGATAATACTACACACATCTTCTTCTTGAATACTTTCAGTTCTTTCATCTATTTTTGTTTTATTTTTTTCAAGATTATTTTTACCTAATTCTAATATTTCGGCAAAACTATACGTTTTTACTCTTGAATGTTCAACTTTTTTTACGTCATCTA
>JACMQJ010000633.1 GCA_014377055.1 Candidatus Sericytochromatia bacterium | reverse complement strand
TATTTGTAGAAAGATTGAAAAATGCCTGAGTTACCAGAAGTAGAAACAGTTGTCAGAGAATTAAATCAAAAAACTAGTTTAAAAGAGATAAAAGAAATAATTCCTATTTATGAAAAAGTTTTTTCTGAGGGATCAGATTACCAGCTTTTAAAAAACCTTGCAATTAAATCTGTTACTCGAAGAGCCAAATATATCATTTTTAGCTTTTATGATTCTGACTTATTTTTAATCTCTCATCTTAGAATGACAGGAAAATATCTTTTTAACATGAATATTGGAATAAATAGTTTATCTGAAAAAGATCAAAGTCATATACGTTGTGTATTCAAACTTAGCGATCAGACTGAAATGTATTATATAGATGCTAGAAAATTTGGTAGATTTGATATTTGTAAAGACCTAACCAAAAGATTTATCCATGTTGGGGTAGAGCCTCTAAGTGATAATCTAAACATCAAATATTTGACACCTCTCCTAAAAAGAATTAAGCCAATCAAAGTGTTTTTACTCGATCAACAATTTATTGCAGGATTAGGAAATATTTATGCTGACGAAGTTTTATTTTTAAGTAAAATAAAACCTACAAGAGCTTCATCCACCTTAAATAAAAATGAAATAAAATTAATGATTGATAATATTAAGATCGTTTTAGGTAAGGCTGTAGATAATATGGGAACTACGCTTTCAGATTATAGGAATACAGATAATAATAAAGGCGATAATCAAAATTACTTAAATGTTTATGGTAGAGAAAAAGCAAATTGCAAAGTATGTTCTACACCTATCGAAAAAATAAAATTAGGTGGAAGAGGTACACATTTTTGTCCACAATGCCAAGTATAGATTATATTTATTTTAAACTCTGTAATGCTGCTAGAGCATCAACCCTACCATTACCGAAATATTGATCCAAACCTATATCACCTAAATCTTTGGCTGTTGATTCAATTATTTTTCTTACCTCTGCTGGCTTTAATCCAGGCTTTTGACTTAATATTAAACCTGCAAGACCCGCTACATGAGGAGCAGCCATTGATGTGCCACTAAGCTTACCATAAGATAATGGCTTAACTCCAACCTTGTAAGTTGGCAATGTAGATAATATATCTGTTCCTGGTGCTGAAACAGAAACTGTTTTGCCAAAATTAGAAAAAACTGATTTTTGATCATTTTCATCTGTTGATGCAACTTCTATAACACCTGGATAAGTTGAAGGCAGATGAACATCAAAAGCTGCATTTTTGTTTCCAGCCGATGCGACAATCGTAACATTTTTATCAAGAGCATATTTTAGAGCATCCTCGATAGGTCTACTAGATCTATATATACCCAAACTCATACTTATAACATTAGCACCATTATCAGCAGCCCAAACTATACCAGCTGCTATTGTATCGTCAGTCCCACTACCATTAACCAAGACTTTGACAGGCATAATTGAACAATTAGCACATACACCAGCTCCACCTTCTCCGTTATTAAGCTCTGCTGCTGCAATACCTGCTGTATGTGTTCCATGTCCACTATCATCCATTGGTGGTTGAGTTGGATCAGCAATATTTTTTCCTGTAACTAATTTATTTTTGAGATCAGGGTGATTTAAGTCTACACCAGTATCAACCATAGCAATTTTTATCGCTTTATTGCCTGAATTTATTTTCCATGCTTCTTCAAGTTGCATCAATTTTAAACCATATTGATCACCAAATAAGGGGTCATTAAAAGCTCTATTTGGATTTATATCTTCGATTACAGCATTTGGATTTTCATTAACTTTAAGTGGATCTATTTGTACCTTTATAGAAGGGAGAACGCTCAAAACATTGTTGTCTGTATTTATTTTGTTATTTAGGCTATTTTGTGTTAAGTCAGTAAATTCGAGAGTAAGTAGATTAATAGATTTAATATATCTCTTTACTTTCATCTGATATTTTGTAGCTAAGATATTTATTTGGTCATCGGTAAGATGGGTTTTTAGTTTTAGATTTAAAGTTCTTTTTGAAAGACCACTTTGATCAAATTGACTATTAAAAGTTCTTATTTGTTGAGATTTTTTGGCTAATAATTCATTATCAGTATTAGATATTATTGATAGTTCAGTTGTATTTGTTTGCACTGAACAACTTATAACACCTGTAACAAGACTGAATGTACCAATTATAGATAAAAACTTTTTCAGGTTATTTTTCATATTTATAGATCCCGTTTTTGATAAAAGTCAACAATGTTAATAAGATTTTAACATGTCATTAAACGTATGTAAATTAAATAAAAAATATATTTACGTTGTTTTTTTATCTCCAAATTTAATATTAATATAACTTAATAAAAAAGACTTGGCAGTTATGATCGGTTATTGGATATAATTGATACTATCAACACAAAAAAGTAAAAAGCTAAAGAAAAATTTAGCCACCAATAACTCAAATTAAAAAAAATGAAGAATCCAATAAAAAAGGTTTATGTATCATTCGTGGTTACTGATTAGTCTGTCGAAAATACTCAAAAATATTTTGCATGTTTTGGAATACATACTGAAAATTTTCTGTATCACTTTTTTGCAAGTGGCTTAAGCACACTTGTTCAGAAGAATATCTTTTTTGAACAATGGTGCTTCATCTCATTTTCTTATTTTGGCAAAAAAGAATACTCTTTTTCTACACTTTAATGTTTTTGCTAAGTTCTTTACCATCAAATTAAATTTCTTAGCTAACCCTGAACCACTTAAATGTGCGAATAATTAGTGAAC
>JACMQJ010000632.1 GCA_014377055.1 Candidatus Sericytochromatia bacterium | reverse complement strand
TTAAAACATCTTTAAAGAAAATAAAAGAATAAAGCCAGGGTATATAAACATATCGAAGAAATTATATTGTTGGTTTTTAGATTACCAAAAATACTTCTAAAACAAAAAAGGCTTTCAAAACGAATTGAAAGCCTTTTTTAATTTATTTATAAACTTAGTTTTTAGTAATTTTTATATTATCCAACTCCCAAGTAGAACCACCAGAGGTTGTAGAAGTATATTTGAAGCCAACATAAACGGCTTCACTTCCAGCACCTGTAAAGGCATTTATATTTAAAGGTCCTGAACCTGCCCATACATAATTTCCTAGAGATAGTGTGTAACCTGTTAAAGCTGTCCATGTTCCAACCGTGTTCGGATCTCCTGTTCCAGGATAATCTTTAGAAATAAATGCTTCTAAAGCATTACCTGAAAATTTATAAGCTGTATCAAACGTTAGAGTTGCCGCAGTTAGGCTTGATAAATTTTGAGCTGGTGAAATTAGCCAGTCTTCATTAACTTTATTTCCCCCTGCATAACCAGACATTTTTGCACAAGCACCTGGATTTCCAAAAGATGCGCTGTAAGTCCAAACTTCAGCTCCAGTTACGCTATATGCATTCCAGGCAGTAATTCCGCTAGAAAAAGATTCATTTAAGAGCGGAGAAAATCTTGGGTTTGTTAATTTTACATCTCTTTCGTCTCTAACCATAAATTGAAAATCTGTTCCGTACTTTGTAAGAATTCCTCTTATTGAACCACTACCCGTTTGAACTTTTTTTGCTGAAAAGTTAGCATAAGAACTTGTTCTGAAAATTAATGAATTTCCTTCTACGTCAATAATTTGACGATTTGTAGCCCCACCAAGATCTAAATCTTTATCGTAATAAGTAGAAGAATTAAGTATTTCGTTAGGTGCAAATTCAACATTCTCAAATTCGATAAGTTTATTCAAATAACCACCACTTACTGCTTCTGCAATTGTAACTTTTGAAACAATATTGTCTTCGCTTTCAACAGTACAAGATCTTTTAACTGAATTTTTAAAATCAGCAAACGATAGTCTTCCCACTTCTGCACCTCCTGATGAATTGCCAAACAATCCGCCAATTCTCATACCCTCGAATTTAACGTCGGTATACAGTCCATCCATTTTAATCAAAACTTTTCTTCCTGGTTCAAAGTTAATAAATGTTGAGCTTGCGTCTACTGGAATACTGAAAGCTTTTAATTTATCAGTAGATTGAAATGAAATAGATTTAAAGAAATTTCCACCTATGTCGCTGGAAGTTACATAAGCTTCGATTACATCAGACTCACCAGCGACAATGTTTACGTGAAGTTTAACTACAGATCCAGCTAAAATTTGTGCTACCTCTCTGTTTTTTACAAGAGTAGTTTCGGTACATCCATTTAAAGTTGGTGCATCAAAATTGTCGTCTTTCACACAGCTAGAAAAAATTCCAGCAACAAGTGCTACTAATAAAGATTTTTTTAAAAATGTTGTTTTCATATAATTTTTTTTTTAGAAATTTAAATAAAGGTTTAAGAAATAGGTTCTTCCGTAACCATAAAAATATTTTGGCCCAAAGGCAGGTGTTCCACTAGAAACATCTTGATTTAGTTGTCGGTAATTAGAATTTCTTGCTTGTTCAAAACCACCAGTTTTATAATTAACGTCTAATACGTTGTTTACGCTAGCAAAGAAACCTATTGTTTTTTGACTAATTCTCCACGATTTTCCACCTGTTAAATTAAGCAAGGTAAAATCGTTGAATTTTTCTTGTTTCAGCAATTCATTTGCTCTTGCTTGCGTAGCCTCTGGAAAAGCGCTTCCATTCACGCTTTTAGGATCAGTAAAGAAACGATCCGTTCTAGTTATTGGTGCAATATCAATATAGCTATTTGCTAAATAATTTACATTTGCACCTACCCACCAAAATTTTGGATCTCTATATTCTAGTCCTAAGGATGCTGCAGCTTGGGGCATGCCAGATTGTTTATAGTTTTTTATATGCGTATCCCCGTAATTAATTACTGGATTGGTGTTAGTATCTGTTGCAGCATTATCAATACTCAAAGAAACACTTGGATTGTTTGAATATATAAATTGACCATATCCTGCACTTGCATTAACTTTTAAAGTAGAAGTTATCGGGTATTCGATTCCAAATTCTAAGCCGATGTTTCTTTTTCCTAAATTGGTTAAAGTTTCTGCTACAAATGCATTGCTTTCATTTACAGATGTATCAGGATCATCAATTCCTGCTCCATCACCAAAAAAGAAAGATGTTTCAGTTTGGTTACTGATTTTAGAATAATAAGCCGTCAAACGAGTTTTTAATTTTGGAGCATTAATGATGTAACTAATATCTCCACTTGAAACAGTTTCTGCTGACACTCCTTTAGTTACATTGTTATTTACTCTAGCATTGTTAAATACATTTCTTAAACTTGGTGCAATTGTAGAATAAGAACCATTTAAAGTTATAAACTGTCTTCCTGTTAATTTATAAGTTAAACCTCCTTTAAATCCAAAATTATCAAATTGAACTCTTTTGCTCATTCCTTTAGAATTTGTAGGGTAGTATCCATTTCTGTAAAGACCTTCTCTTTCATAATCGTTATGAGTAAAAGATTGGGCCATATAAAAATCTACTTTTTTATATGTAAATTTAAATTGAGTAAATGCATTGTATCGTGTTGTAAACAAATTATAGTTATATCCAAAACGATCTCCTTTAACAACTTGTCTGTTTGGATTGTCTAAATCTGATTGCTGTTGGTTTCCAGAACCAAATAAAGTAATATCATTGTAGAGAGTACCTCCTAATAAATCTAATAAATTTTTAAAATTATGCGATTTTAGTCTTGTGAATGTACCACCAGCATTAAATACTATATTATCAGCCAATTGAGATCTTAAAATTGCATTTCCAACCCACTGCTTATCATCGGTTCTGTCTTCATACAATACATATTTACTTGAGCCACTCAAAGTGTTTGCTCTATATAATTTTTGCCAATCAACTTGTTTTGTTGTTAAAAAATTAGCATTTGCCGCACCTACTGCATCTGGTTTTGGTGTTCCTCCTAAACCTCCTGGCTCAAATGCGCCTGGATCTGTAGTGGTTATTACAGCTTCATCAGTTTCATACAAAGATGTAAAATAACTAGGTAAATTTCTATAATAACTTGGATCAGGATTGTCTGCACCTTGAAAGTCAATTCTGCTATTTCCAATTTTACCAAATTGATAAGATACGTTTAAATTTAAATTTGTCTTTGAATTAATTTTCCAATAATCACTTAAAATGAACATCGGCTCTTCAACTTCTTTAATTCTAG
>JACMQJ010000128.1 GCA_014377055.1 Candidatus Sericytochromatia bacterium | reverse complement strand
GCTAATGCTTGTATTGAGTCATTGTATATGAAAGAAAAATGTTTTTTTGTTAAAGATTATCTTTTGGACAATCTAAAAAATATAGTTCATATTCCAACATATATTGTTCATGGTAGATATGATATTGTTTGTAGTACATCTAATGCTTGGGATTTATACAAAGAATGGTGTAAGGTTTCTGATAATAAATATAAGCCTGAGCTTGTGAGTTCGTGTGCTGGACATTCACAGATGGAAACAGAAAACATTCATAATCTTGTAACTTTTATGGAAAAAATTAAGTTTAATTTAAGTGAAAATATTAAAGAATAACATTTAGCTACGAATTACACAAATGAAGAGATAAGTAAATGTTATTCGTGTACATCTGTGGCTAAAATATCTTTATTTATAAAATGTTTATAGTATATTTTGGATAGGTAAATTTATGGATCAAAAACAAAAAGATACAGTAAAAGTTGTTGGTGGTATGGCTTTATTGATGATTGGTAAAAAAGCTGAAGGTCTTGGCTTATTTGCCAAGGGTGTTTTTGATCTTGAAAAAATATATAAAGAAAATCATCCTGACTTAGAACCAGGTATAAAAGCTCGTTGGGATAATGCTGTTCAATTTTATGAACAAACACATCAAAATGAAACTAATAGGACTTTACACAGATTGGGAATACCTCTAATAGTTGGTGGGGCAATAGGATTAATTGCAGCTAAACCTTATAAAAGAGCGTGGTTATTATCAGCTTCCGCTTTTACTGTAGGTTGGGCAATGAATATTGTTGGACATTCAGGATATGAAAAAAAGAAACCTGCATTTACAGAAGACCCTTTATCATTTATAGCTGGACCTGTTTGGGACTTACAGCAGATTTTAAATAAAACAGAAAGAATTAGTGAATAATTTATGAGAGATTGGCAAAAAGAAAACTTAATAGATTTTGTTAAGGGTGAAGAAGAATCATTAGAAATGTTTGGTGATTATATCAAAGACAAATCTGAAATAAGTAGCATGGTATACGATATAGAAGAAATAGCTGAGCAAGTCGTCAAAAAAGTTGATGAAGGCTTAGTTGCTGATTTTGACTATACTGACGAAAGCCTTGAAGCTATCGAAAAAATGGTTGATGACGCTTTTGGTAGTATTGAGGATGCCAACTCTGATTTGTCAGAAATAGTTGAAGATATGGTTTTTGATTTGGGTGCTTATCTTGGCATTACTCTTATCAACAGTTTAGGTGGAGCTTGGCGTTTTCGTGCTGATTTTATTCATTCATCAATCCATTTTCCTAGTATAGATTCTGAGTGTTTTCCTTTTCATCGTGTTGCTAGAAGACTATTACATGGCAAAAGTGAGTCATTAATTGATTTTTATGATGCTTTAGTAGGTATATTTGACGTAGCCGAATATTAAAACTAATTATATTTGGTTATAAGTTTTAATATTTGGTTAATTTAAGACTTAAATAAAATTAACTAAAAATCAATCTATTTTATAATTTTAGTGTTAAAAGTACTATTTTTATCAACTCATCTATAATATAATCTTTATATATATTTAACAATTTTCTAATTAGTATTAATTATGAGTTTAAATATTTTTCGCTAATTAATATAGATTATCTTTTAGGAATAAACTTTTGATTGAAGAAATAAAACAAAAGTACAAGAATATAAAAGAAATATCTCGTGGTGCAACGAGTATAGTTTATTCTGCAATAGAGCCAGAAACAAATCAGAGTGTGGCTATCAAAGAATTTATTTATGCTAATCAAACTGATAGTAGTGATGTTTCCTATATTGAACAAGTCAAAAGATTTAAAAGAGAGATCGAAGTACATCTTAGTATTAATCATGATAATATAGTTTGTGCAAAAAGCTATTACGAAAAAGACTCACAGTTATATTTAATACTTGACTATATACCAGCCAAAACCTTACAAGAAATAATTGATGAAAATATCTATCTTGATCTTTTTGAGATAATTGATGTTATTAAGCAAATATCTGACGCTTTACAATATTTACATGACAAAGGTATTATTCATCGTGATATTAAGCCAGGTAATATTCTTTTAACCAGAGATAAGCAAGTTAAGATTGTTGATTTTGGTTGTTCAAGAAAAATATATACAGAAAATATTACCATTTCCAGAATGTTGATTGGTACAGTAAATTATATGTCACCAGAACAGCTTATGGGCTATAAAGATATTGATGGTAGAACTGATATATTTTCTTTGGGTTGTACTTTTTATCAGTTACTTACTGGTATACTTCCATTTCGTGGAGAAGATGTTAGAGATACCATAAATAATATTTTTAATATACATCCAACTTCTGTTAGGAATCATAATCCAATTATTCCTTTTAAATTAGAAATTATTGTTCATCAGATGCTAAAAAAAGATCCTGATCATCGTTGTACCACTGCCAAGCAATTAATATATCATCTGGATAAATTAATTAATGAACCTGAAATACATTATAATCAGGGTAAATTTTATGAAAAAAAGAATAATTTAAGAAAATCATACAGTCATTATAAAAAGGCTATTCAAGCAGATGATAACTATATACCTGCATGGAAAGCAATGGGAGAGCTGTATTATATAGCTAAAGATTGGAAAAATGCTCTTGAATATTATAACTATTTGATAAAACTTGATTCATCAAATCATGAATTATATGCCAAACTTGGTGATATTAATAATGGTTTAAATAACTATGCTGAATCAATGAAAATGTATCAAAAAGCATGGATGTTTAAATCTGACGAAATAAGCTATTGTCTTAAAATGGCTAATAGTCTATTTTTATGCAATAAAATTAACGAATCTATTGACTGTTATTTATCCATTATTAATCGTAATCCAGAATGTTTACAAGCAAATTATGAATTGGGCATTATTTATTATAAAACTGGTCGCAAAAACAAGGCAATGATTGCTCTTGAACATGTAAAAAACATAGACCCATTAAATCAAGATGTTCTTATTTGTCTTGGATCATTGTATCAAGAACAAGGTAATATTGAGCAATCAGTTGAAATTTATCAAAAATTAGAGAATATTAATTCTGAGTCACCAATAGCCTTACATAATCTAGCTTGTGCATATTATCAAACTAATAATTTTGAATTAGCAAAAGAAAAAGTTGATTCATTAATAAGATTACGAGTTTGTGGTGCTCAAACTTTTATACTTTTGGGCTTAATTTATGAAGAGTTAAAATTACCTGAGGATGCTATTCTAAGTTATCAAACTGTAATTAATACAGATCCAGAAAATATCAGTGCTTATTTATATTTGACTGCTTGCCTTAGAACGCAATGGCGTTTAAACGAGGCTATTGATGTTTTAAAAGCTGCAATTGGTATTGAAACGAAATATTCAAAAGCTGAGATTTATTATCAATTAGCAGAAGTATATATTGAGCAAGGGCTATATAACGAAGCCAAAGAATCATACAAAGAATGTCTATCGAGAACTAGTTCTGGTGGATTACAAAGTGCAGCCAAAAAACAATTAAAATTTCTTAATTCAACCGAAAGAAAAGCTAGAAAAATATTTGGCTATAAAGAAAAATCCTTATAATAAAAATTTGATTAATCATGCAAGTTTTCCAAAATAACCTCTAAGAATATAATATGATTAACTTGTTATTTTGATACACAATAAATATGATAGAAAAAAGATTAGGCTTTGAATCAGCTATTACAAAAACTGAATTAGGACAATTAAATAAGCCTATTGAGCCAATAAAACCAACAACAACACAAAATAATAATTTACCAATAGTAGATCAAAATCTTACAGGTACTGTCAAAAGTAGTAATTTTAAGAATACTGAATATAATTTTTTGGGGCAAAATAATAATGATATTTCAGCAAAAAATTTATTGGATAAAGTATCAGATCCTGAAATTAAAGCTAAATTAGAGGTTTTATTAACAAAATTAAATGATAAAAATTCTGTTGTTTTGTTAGATGAGATTATTAATAATCAACAACCGAAGTTAGACAAAGGTGCGACTCTTGATGTTTTGAATAAATTAAACAAAATGGCTGATACAAAATATAATGTATCAGATACCAAAATTTTAATCAACTCATCTTTAAAGGATATTGCTTATCCTAATCAAATATCACAGGATAATAAAGATAATTGTGCCTCCATAGCTTTACAAATACAACTAGCCAACAGATCTCCTTTTAAATATCTAAATTTACTTGATAAATTTGCCCAAGGTGAGAACGTCACATTACAAAATGATAAACCTTTTCGTTTGAAGCCTGATTTGATTAAAAATCTAAAACCAGAAAATATTTCAGGAAACATCATGCAAACAGCTTTTAATCAGATTGATAAGAGTAACGATAATACACCTTTAGAAGCAATATTTGGTGATAAGTTAAAATATTATCAACCAGGTACGTTAGAAGATACTGACTCCTTAGATAAAAAAATGGTAAATTATCTGGAATCAGCCAAACCTTCTAAAGAAAATCCTATACAAGTTACAATGCAATATGATCAGCAGCACAGAGATCTTTTTTATATGATCAATATTACAGGAATAGATAAAGTAAAAAATACAGTCAATATTATTAATCAAAAAGGTCAAGAAGAATCGATCACGATTGATAAACTAAAAGATAATATACTTGGTATTTTTATAACAGATAAATTATTTGAATCAAGTACAAAATCAAGTAATCCCCTTAAGGCAGAGTTATCAAACATTGCAAGTAACAAATTTGTTGATGATATACAAAATTCAAGTATTACAGTTGAAAGTTTAAAAAAATCAACTTTTGAAAAAATTACAGATCCTAATACTCAAAAAAGTGTTAGTGAATTTATTGAAAAATTTCCTGATAAAAAATCTATTTCCTTGTATATACATGAATTAGCTATTAATAGAAAGCCTGAGATAAGCCAAGATAATTT
>JACMQJ010000631.1 GCA_014377055.1 Candidatus Sericytochromatia bacterium | reverse complement strand
TAATGAGTTATTTGTAGAACAAGAAACAGAGGTCACAAGAGAAGTTAATAATACGTATTTAGTGATTGATCTTAGTAATTTCATTTTTTTGCTACCTTACAAAATGTTTAATATAAATGTTAATAAGAAAAGATATTTTAAATATTAGCAAACTTGAGCTTTTTAATATGTTAAGTTTTGTTGTTAATTAGCTGTTACTATACCATTTATTGTTAAGCATCTGTTATCATAATTTCATTGTTAATTATCTGTTATGTTAAATTAACTTTTTATTTTTTAAATTAGTCAAAAATAATGTAGTATAGCCATTAAAAGCTTGATTTTTTAAGCATGTTAATATTTTTAGCTACATATTTTGGTAAAAAAGTTTAAAAATAAAATATTTAGCATTTTTTGATATTTCTTTCTTGACAAAAAAGAAATAACATTATAAGATAAAAGTATGTTCACTGAGGTAAGTAAGTTTGAAAATTCTAGGCTTTCAAATAAAATTATCTATTTATTAAATTTTTATTTTTGGGATTATTAATTAATCTCTATTGTGTTTGGTTTTAGCTCTAATATATTTTTTTTACAACTTATCTATAGTATCTGGGAGGATATTAAATCGTATGAATTTAAATAAAAAACTTTCTTTTTCACTCGCAACTTTCAGCGTTCTTTCTATTTTAGCTTCTTGTTCTTCTGGTAATCTTCCATCAACCGCATCTATCAATGGTAGTAGTGATTTCAGCAAATCTGCTATATCAAGTAATGTAAGAGTTGTCAGTGACAATATTTCAAAAGAACATCTTTTTATTGATGTTGGTAATGGCGTTAAGACAGGTGCAAGTATTACAGTAAATGTCAATTTGGGTGATGGGTTTAAAACCAAATCCGCTGATGGTACTCCAGCAAAAACTGTAACTGCAAATCTTAAGAGTATAGAATTTTTGTTAGTTACTTCTACAACAGGTACAGCACCATCAGGAACAATTAGTGCAGGTAATATTATAACTAGTGTTCCAGTCGATACAACAACTGCAGGACCTCATGTAGCAACCTTTACTAATGTACCTGATAATGCTACTGGTCAATCATATTATGTATTAGCATCTGCATTTAGTAGTACAATTGCAACGGGTCAGACATCGACAACTAATATTACAAATGCTGGGGCTACTGCCTCATCTGGTTTAGGTAAAGCTTATGTTTCTACAACTGGTGGTGACACAGTTACTACTGCAAATAATGGAAGTGTAAAGGTATCTGGATTTTTACTTTCCCCTTCTGGATCTACAACTGATCTTGGAATTCCATTAACATTGTTAGATGGCGTTGGGGCAACTGTAACAGGTGCAACAACTGTAACAGATGGAGGTTATACAGGTACAATTGGTACATCAGCTACATAATATTTAAATAGTAAATCTATACTAATCTAAGTAAAGTTGCAGAAATGTAATTTTACTTAGACAAAAATATTAAAATAAGCAATTTTAACCAAATAAATATTATGATCAAAAAACAAAAAAAGAGTACAAAAATACTCTTTTTATTATCACTAGCTTTATTAAATATATCCTGTAGTCTTAGTACCAATCAGGATATGGTTAAACCTGCTAATATCAATAAAGATGTAGATTTTAAAAATGGTTTTAAAATTCAACTTAAAATTAATAACCTTGATTTTAATACAAAAGCATCTTCCAGTGGTAAAGCACCATCACAACTAAATGATGTTAAATCTTACAGTGCATTCTTAACTACAAATTATAATGATCCATTCGCAACTGGTGCAAATCCTAACGGTGATGGTGTTATAGCTCAAGCAAATAGTGCGACTAATGGTTCTGCCTCAATAGTATTTAATAATGTTAGACGTGGAGGAGCATATTTTGCTGTCATAGCAACTTTTGAAGACATTGTTGGTGGCAATAATCGTAATAACATAACTTTTCTTGATAATACGATACTATCTGCTGACAAAAGATGGTCAAGATCTACTAATAGTGTCACTATATTACCATCTGGAACACTTAGTTTTTCTGATAGTGGTACTGAGCTAAAATCCAATCTTAGTTTATCAGAAGGTCTACCAGTTAAGATTGGTTTTCAGGTAAATGTTCTTGATGGAAGCTCTATAGCTGGACCGATAGGCTCATCAGCAAGTTAGCTTTATTTTTTAACAATGTAATTTTAATGATATAACAGATTTATACTTAAGAAATTAATAAAAAATTATGACTTTAACTAATTTCCCTTTGGGAGCAAAAACAATATATTCACTAGTTAGCCTGATTGCTTTATCTGTTATTGGTTCATGCTCTACAAATACTATGCCTACAAGTGTTTTGATTAATAGTCAAGCTAACTTTAAAAATGCCAATCTAAAAAATATTCAGTTAGTAAAATTGGCTCAAAACTTATCAACAAAAATAGATAAAAATGATAGTATTTTTATTGCTGACATTGGTAATGGCAAGACAACAGGTGCTTCTATTACTTTTTCAGTTGATATTAAAAATGATGTTAATAAAACTAATAAAGGTCTTTCAATAAAAAGCTCTTCAAATGGTTATCTACAAAAAACTGTTGCTGACGTAAAAAGCTATCATTTTTGGCTGATTCATAGCTCATCAACACTTCCTACAGGCAATATTACCTCAAGCATAGTTGCAGGATCAGGTTTTGATTTTGATAAAAGTGCTGGTACTGCCACTATAACTTATTCTAATGTCGATAAAAATTTAACTGGTGAAAAGTATTATATTGCAGCAGCCGCTTATGATAATACTATTGCAGCAACTGCACCAGCAAGAGTTAATATAGTAAATTTGACATCAGGAACAACTATTAGTGGTGCTAATGTTTTTATTTCAAATACTGGTGGAGAAGGTTACACAGGTGTTGGAACAGGTAACGGAGCTGTTTTTGTTAATTCAAGTTATGGTGTTTCTGATACCAATTCACTTATTATTAGTCTAAAATTACTTGATGCTCTAGGAGCAACTCTTGACTCAACAGTCAGCGTTAGTGCAGGCGATATACTAGTTCCAGCTACAACAGTTCAATAAGGTTATTACTAAAATGAAAAAATTATTTAAAGACAAAATAGGAAATGCTAAACTTAATTTAGCCTTATCTATCAGCTCTTTAATTTTTTTGTCTACCTTTACAGCCTGCTCATCAAATAGTATCCCTTCTACAGCTCATATTCAAACTTCTACTAACCTAAGCTCATTTAATAAAGTATCATCAACATTACTTAAAACTGAGCAAAATGAATCGAATTTAATTACAGATACAAAAAATGAAAATATTTTTATTGCTGATCTTGGTAAAGGAGTTACAACATCATCAACTATTTCTGTAAAACTAGATTTTTTAAAAGGTAAAGGTTTTAAACTCAAAGGATCAACAGCAGGTCAAGCACCAAAAACAAAAACAGATATAAAGCTTATTCGTTTTTATCTAGTTGATAGTAATGCTTCATCTTTGGGCAATACAAATATTCAGAGTTCATCTTTTGATATTACAGGGTCAAGTACAGGTACATTAGGTACTTTATTTACTAATCTTACCAATACTGGTGGTACAGGTACAATAAAATTTATTAATGTCTCATCTGGTAGTTATTATGTTGCAGCTGCGGCTTATAGCTCTACTACTACAATAAACTCAACAACTAATATCAATAATTTAAATACTTTACCAGCTGGAAACTCTACAAATATTAACTTAACATCACCTTCTACAATCAATCTGGGAAGGTTTTCTTTATCAAATAGTGGTGGTGATGCACCAGGGCTTAGCGGTCTTGTAACAGTTGGTTCATCTTATAATCTTATAAATAACGGAACAGCAACTTTGGGTTTATCTCTTAATTTAGCTGATTCTGTTGGAGCAAGTATCGAAACAGATGTTACGTTCATTGATGGAGCAAACAGCCCTTCAGGAACAATTGGTGTAATGTAATTGATAAATTATTAATGAACAATATGAAAAAAGCATTTAAATTATTTTTGTTATTATCCATCAATAGTATGGTTATACAAGACTGCTCATTATATAAAAATAGTAATACAGGAAGCTTATCAATGTCTGTTAAGTTTCCAGACAAAAAATTTGCCATAAAAAATATTCCAACTGATACAGAAAATATTTT
>JACMQJ010000630.1 GCA_014377055.1 Candidatus Sericytochromatia bacterium | reverse complement strand
TGCTGACGTAAAAGAATGTAATAATGAAATAGAAAAAATTGAGCAAGAGATTAAACATATAGAAAAATTAACTTCTTTGGATGGATATGTTAGAATACTAAATCTCATTGTAGAAGTTTGTACTGTACCAATAAGATTTGAGTGGTCTTTGGCTTGAACACAACAAGGAGTTTAAACCCCTTGTTATATGGACATTATTTAGTTCTTATGTAAGCGATAGACTTAGTATAGTAATTAGTTTGGGAATCCTTTTTATTAGATATTATAAATTTAACTTAACCTTAGTGTTAAATATATTTCAAAGAAGTTATGATAGTTATTAGCTCTCAACATAATAATTTAAGAGTATTTCATGAATAATATCAGTGTTTGTATCGCAGCAAAGAATGAGGAAGCTTACATAAGTCAATGTATAGAATCTGTTTATGATATAGCTAATGAAATAATAGTTTTAGATACAGGTTCGACAGATAAAACAAAAGAAATAGTTAAGTCATTTTTTAAAACTATAATGCACCCTTTAAAGTAGACGAACAATTTCATATTTATTCCCTTGAGAGAATAGGTTAAAAATGTTAGTATAAATTTAAAGAGAGGTCATAAAAAGTGATAAGAAGTAAGTAATGTATGTGATGCTAATTTCAAATCAAAATTGGTATTATTATCAATCAGAGAAGAAATATAATGCTCCCTTTAAGATAAAAATAATATTAATTTATTTAATTAAAAAATTGTAATCAAACTAATATTTAATTTATTCTCCGATTATTTTTAGTAAATATTTTCCATAGCTATTTTTTCTAAGAGGATAAGCCAACTCTTGTATTTTCTCTTTATCAATATACCCTAAGTTATATGCTATTTCTTCAATACAGGCTATTTTAAGACCTTGTCTATGTTCCATAATGCTAACAAAAGTTGCTGCATCGAGTAATGAGTCGTAAGTACCTGTATCAAGCCACGTATAACCTCTACGCATTAACTCAACAGTTAATAAACCTTGTTTTAAATATTCATTATTAAGTGCTGTTATTTCTAATTCACCTCGATGCGAGGGTTTAAGTGATTTGGCTATTGTTGGAGCATTTTTATCATAATAATAAAGTCCTGTAACAGCATAATTTGATTTTGGTTTTTCTGGTTTTTCTTCAATAGATATAACTTGACCATCTGTATTAAACTCAACAACACCGTATCTTTCAGGATCAGATACATTATAACCAAAAACCGTTGCACCTTCTTTTTTAATACAAGCTTTTGACAACATATCTACTAAATTATGACCAAAAAAGATATTGTCTCCCAAGACTAACCATGAACTTTTGTTATCTATAAATTCTTCACCAATTATTAGAGCTTCGGCTATTCCTTTTGGCTCATCCTGAACTTTATAATAAAAGTTTAGACCAAGATTAGAACCATCGCCAAAAAGCTCGATAAAACATGGTAAATCTCTCTTTGTTGAGATAATTAATATATCTCTTATCCCAGCTAACATTAGAGTTGCTAGAGGATAATAAATCATGGGTTTATCATATATTGGTAACAACTGCTTGATGGTAGAAATAGTAATAGGATAGAGTCGTGTACCACTTCCACCTGCTAGAATAATTCCCTTCATTTATATACCTTATAAACTTAATAATGTTAGATATGTTTACTCTAACATTTATTCTTTTAGGTGTATATAATTCAGCTTTAAATAAATTAGTCAAGAATATGCTAAGAAAAATGCAGAGCAAAAAGTTAGACAACCTTCAAAACAACAAATAATATCTGGTAGTCTATTTGAAGTATTGAGAGAATTAAGAAAACAAATAGCTGATAGTGACAATATCGCTGCTTATCTAATTTTTAGTGATGCAACACTGAAAGAAATGGCAAAAGAAAAACCTATTACTGAACATAATATTAAAAAAATATCAGGTGTTGGTGCAAAAAAGTTTGATATGTATGGAGAATTATTTATTAACTGCATATTTGAATTTATCAAACGACAGAATGATACATCTGTTAAGGGTAGTACTTATACTATAATGAACTACAATGAACACTTTAAAGTAGGCAAACAATTTCAAATTTATTTTATTTATCTGCCTTTTAGCTTTAATTTTGAAAACTTATTATTTGAAAATTACTTTAAACTATTTTAGCTTTTTACTTTTTTCATTCTTTATTAATGCTTTAAATATTATTTTGATTAAACTAAGTACTTGAGTCATAGAGCTTAAACATGTAAAATAATATTTGTCTTGATAATAATAAGCAATTTTAAATAATAATGTCCAACTACAATAAAGTATTTTCTGTAAAAATATATAGATTATATTATTGGTTTCAGAGAGTACTTGTTTGGCTGATCTATAGAGGTATATTTGGTTGCACAATAGAAGGTCAGGAAAATATTGATTTTAGCCAAACATTTATTATCTTGTCAAATCATTGTAGTCACATGGATCCTCCACTTGTTGGCTATGCTATACCCAAACCTATAGCTTATATGGCAAAATACGATTTATTTAAAATACCCCTATTAAATAAATTAATGCACTGGAGTGGGGCTTATGCTGTTAGTAGAGGTCACAACGATATTTCATTTATTGATAATACAAAATATGCTTTAGAAAATGGCTGGTTAGCAGCTATTTTTCCTGAGGGTGGAAGAAGCTATGATGGTAAGATGATGCCTGTCAAATCAGGTGTAGCAAGGATTTTATTAAGTAATCCTGTCCCATTTTTACCAATTGCATTGATTAATACAAATAATGCTTGGGGTAAAAACAAAAAAGTAAATTTTTCAACTAAGATTAAAGTAAAAATAGGTAAGATGGTTTATCCTCAAGAATATTTACCCAATGAAAATCTTGTTGAGAATGAAAAATTAGAGTATATAAAAAGTATCTATTCTCATAAATTAAATGATTTATTACCTGATGAACAAAAATCTGCTGTTCTTAATTAAAAAAAGTCTTTTATTACTCTGGAGATAGAATCAACATTATAAATTTTTTCAGCTAGTCCTTCTTTTATTATTGAATCAGGCATACTTGAAATAACACAGCTGTCAGGTGATTGAACAAATATCTTACCATTTTTCTTTTTTATTTCTATTGCTCCTTTTGTTCCATCATTACCCATTCCAGTCATGATAATACCCAAAACCCTATTTTTATAAGCTTGAGATGCAGATGAAAATAATAAATCTATTGATGGCTTGTATAAATAATCTCCTTTGTCTTCTTTGATACTTATAGTGTAATTAGTCGATATTTTTTTTATTTCTGTTTGAAAGCCTGATGGACAAATAAAAACCATTCCTGATTTGATAATGTCACCATCTTCTGCTTCTTTTACCTCTATTTCACTTACTTGATTTAATCTTTTTGAAAATGTTTTGGTAAAACCCATAGGCATGTGTTGGGCAATAATAATAGGGCAAGATAAATCTTTTGGTAAATCAGGAATGATTTTGTAAAGACAAGCTGGACCACCTGTCGAAATACCTATTACTATTAACTCAGGGTAAAAAACTTTATTTTGTTTAAGTAAGATCTTATTGTTTTCATTATGATCATTAATAAATCTAATTTTTGATTGATTTATTTCACTATGTATTTTAGTATGAATAATTTTTGATTTGGCTGCTAATTTTATTTTGATTGATAATTCTTCAAACATATTTGATCCTCTTTGAAGATTAGATGAGCTTTGTTTATCTACCACATCAAAAGCACCCATTTCTAATGCTTGTAATGTTTTATCATTACCCTGATTTGTCAAAGAACTAACCATAATAATAGGTAATGGATTTGACTTCATAACTTCCTCAAGAACTTGTAATCCGTCCATTTCAGGCATCTCTATATCTAATGTCAAAACGTCAGGTTTAAGGTTTTTTAATTTTTCTAATACTTCTAAGCCATTGATGCAAAATCCAATTATATTAAATTCAGGATCTCTACTAAGCATTTTGTCTATTGCTGATCTCATAAATGCGGAGTCATCTGCAACAAGTATCTTAATCATATTTTACTAATTTACTTTTTATCATATTTCCATTACCTATATAACTATAATATAAAAAACATAATTTTTTACATTTTATTTTTTAAATAAAAAATAATCTAATCTTATCTAAGACTTTATTTTAACTTAAGTTATCCTTAACTTATGAGTAGCAAGAATGCTCTTTCTCATTCTATAATTAGATTATAGGAAATAAATAATATCTCAAGGGGAAAACAAAATGTCAGGAATAGACTTAGGTGGCATTATCAACGGTATTACACAAGTAACACAAGTTGTTGGTGCTGTAAACGGTGCAGTAAATGTTTTAGCTCCTGCATTACAAAGTGTTAATCAATCAGTTAACAATATCGCTGGTAGCGTTGGTTACAGACAAGATGGTTATAACAATGGTGCTCCTCAAGGATATTATCCTCCACAACAAGGAATTCCTGCAACAATGCAGAATGTACAATCAGCTCCTTCAAATAATGACCCTAGCTTATCATCAGGTATGGTATCAGTTGGAACAGCTATTGCTGGAGGCGGTATTGGTGCTATGATGGGAAGCAAAACGGCTGCTTCAATTAAGTATGATCATTCAAGCAAAATAAGTGGTGACATTGGAAATACTGAATTATCAATAAAATTACCTTCTGGCTCAAAAACAATGGTAAGCAATGGCTTAAAAGCAGGTGGTATCAGTGCAGTAGTTGGCGGAGTCTTTTCAGGTATTGAAAACATTATGAAATTATCAAAAAATCAAATTACTGGTGCAGAAGCAACAGGTAATGTAGTTGCTGACACAAGCGTAGGATTCTTTACAGGTATAGGTGGTTTAGCCGCAGGTACAGGAGCAGCAATGATGCTTGGTGGTATGAGTACTATGGGCGGAATGATTGGTGGCGGAGTTGCTGGTTTGGTCGGTGCTGTAGCTGTTGATTTCTTATTTAGAAAAACTGGAATAAGAGATGCAATTGCAAGCGGTGTTAGAAGCATAATGGGAAACAAATAACACAAAAATTTTGATATATTTAAAGAGATTATAGATTTTAAGGAGAAAAATTATGTTTGAAGTAGGTCAATCACAAGT
>JACMQJ010000629.1 GCA_014377055.1 Candidatus Sericytochromatia bacterium | reverse complement strand
TAATCAAAAAAAAAGGACATCCTTTGTGGACATCCCCGTTTATTATTAAATATTATTTTTCAAAATTAATTACATTTGTTGGAGCTTCTACTTTAGCTCCACCAGTTGTATATTTTGCAAAATCAATTTCTTGACCAGCATCTTCTGGCTCATTCATTAAAGTATCTATTTCTTGTGAATCCAAAGTTTCTTTTTCAATCAATATATTAGATATTTTAATAAGTTTTCTTTTATGCTTATTGAGTAATGATTTTGCTCTTTCATAGTTTTCTGTAATTAGCTTTCTTACTTCGATGTCAATTTCGCCAGAAACAGATTCACTATAATCTTTATCACCACCACCATAATACATACCTTCATTTTTACCAAAAGTCATTGGTCCAAACTTTTCAGTCATACCATATTCCATAACAATTTTTCTGGCAAGCTCAGTTGCTCTTTGTAAGTCATTTTGAGCACCAGTTGTCATTTCACCAAAAATTATTTCTTCGGCTACTCTTCCACCAAGCATCATTGACATTCTATCCATTATTTCTTGTCTTGAAACCAATACATGGTCTTCTGGTAATGTCATAGTTAAACCTAATGCCATACCTCTTGAAACAATCGTTACTTTATGAAGAGGGTCACATTTTGGTAACAATTTACCAACCATTGTGTGTCCCATTTCATGAACAGCTATAACTCTTTTTTCTTCATCTGTAATAATACGATTTTTCTTTTCAGGCCCTGCAATAACTTTATCTATAGCTTCTTCAATATTTGCCATTGTAATCTCTTTTTGATTATATCTAGCTGCAATCAAAGCTGCTTCGTTGGTTAAATTGGCTAAATCAGCTCCTGTAAAACCTGGTGTTCTTTTTGCTAATGTTTTTATTTCAACACTTTTTGCAAGAGGTTTACCTTTTACATGTACTTTAAGAATTTCTTCTCTACCTCTAAGATCAGGTTTATCAACCATAACTTGTCTATCAAATCTACCTGGTCTTAATAAAGCTGTGTCAAGAATGTCAGGTCTATTGGTAGCAGCAATAATGATAGTACTGTGATTGTCTTCAAAACCATCCATTTCTACTAGCAACTGATTAAGTGTTTGTTCACGTTCATCATGTCCACCACCCATACCAGATCCTCTTTGTCTACCAACCGCATCTATTTCATCAATAAATACAATACAAGGAGAATGTTTTTTTGCTTGTTCAAAAAGATCTCTAACTCTTGAAGCACCAACACCAACAAACATTTCAACGAAATCAGAACCACTGATACTAAAAAATGGTACTCCAGCTTCTCCAGCAACAGCTTTAGCTAAAAGTGTTTTACCTGTACCAGGTGAGCCTACAAGTAAGACACCTTTAGGTATTTTTGCACCAAGTGCTTGGAACTTTTCAGGAGTTTTTAAAAACTCGACAACTTCTTGTAATTCTTGCTTTGCTTCTTCAACACCAGCAACATCATCAAAAGTAACTTTTGGTTTATTTTCAACCATTAATTTTGCCTTACTTTTACCAAATGACATAGCCTGACTGTTGCCACCCTGAGCTTGACGAAGCATAAAAATCCAAAGAGCAACAAAAATAATAAGAGGTAAGAAAATAGATGAAAAAACTGATACCCACCATGATGATTGTTTTTGATCATCAACATCAATTTTTACATTATTATCTCTAAGTATTGAAATCAAATCCTTATCATTTGAAGGATAAACAACTTTAATTTTTTCGCCTTTAGCTGTAACTCCGATTAAAAGACTGTCATGTTCTCTGATAGTAACATCATTGATGGTCTTATTTTTAACCAAATTGATGAATTCAGAATACGTTTTTGAATCTTCTTTGGGAGCTCTTGTGTAAAATGAGCTTATAACAGAAACTGCAACCAATATGAATAAGATATACAATCCTGTGTTTTTCCATACTTTGTTCAAAGGATAACTCCTCCCTACTCCTAGCGTTTAGGATATAACAACTTAATTTAATTTTATCATTAGATAAATCATTAATATTATACCCAACTAAAGCAGTTAAAACACTAAGACAGATTTTAGATTTATTAAAGTGTAGTTTTTGTCTTATATTTTTTGCCCGATAATCTCGTAATAATTTATTGGGTTTTATTTTACTTCAATAAATTTTGCTGTTTTATTGAGTGAATAGAGTGACATTATCAAACCAATAATCATCGTTAATGAACCAAGAGTAAAAACTATTTTACCAATAGTTGTATCCCAACTTAAAATATTTAGCTGACTAAGTACATTAAACCAGTCATGTGTATCAGGGTCACCTGTGATCAAAGGCAAATCTCTTGTTGTAGCGTCTGAAATATAATAACTAGCATCGACTAGAGTTTCACCAGCCCAAATCAAACATACAAATCCACCAAAAAAATCTTTATCTTTTGTACTAAAAAAGAATACTCCTGTAAGAATACAAGGGAAAATAAATTGAAATAAATTGCCACCTGCAGACATAATTGTTGAATTACCGAAAGAGATAAAGCTAAAAAAAACATGTCCAAACTCATGAATTGGTAAATCTATATTATGAATAAAAGCATTAATTGTTTCTAGTTTTTTTGTAACTATACAAAAGGTAAAGTAAGCAAGATACAGCCAAAAAGCTAACTTAATAAAATCATTTAATTTATTAGGATCTTTAAAATCATTATCGGAAGTATTCAAAAAGATTCTCTTTTATGATTGAAAATATAAGTTAAGCTGTATTATATACTATCAAATGAAAAATTTAACCGCTTAACTATTTTCGTTTGTAATAAAACTAACTTCACAAACTCCTCGATCCTCAATTTTTACATCTACAGGCTCAATACCATATTTTTTCCACTCAGACCTTAACTCTTGTTCTTTATTATGGTCAAACATCACTGCATAGCCACAATCACCACCACCTGCACCAGAAAACTTAGCATCAAGACCTAATTTTTTAGCTACACTGACAAGATACTTGAGTTTATCTGTTTCCATTTCAACACTTGCTCTTTTGGCTAATTCTTTTAATAAATTACGATTAGCAATAACAGATTTGTTGATTAAATCCTTTTTACCATTTTTAATTCCATAAATAAACATTTCAACAATTTTTTTTGAATTAGATATAAAATCAGTATAAAATTTTAAGTCCTCCTCATTATCAGCAAATTTAACTTTTTTGACATGTTCAAGAAAATGTTTTGTAGAAGCGGCTTTACCTGTCCAACCAACTGAAATAAAAAAATCTATTAAAACAACTATTTCTTGATGTCTAAAAAATTTCCAATCTTTTTCTAATAAGACATTTACCAAATCAAGATTTTCCAATTCTCTTCTTAACCAATCAGATGTATAGCTGTAATATGCAAACATACCACCATAAGTTGAAGCCGCAATATCAACACCACTTCCTGAGCCTTGAGAAATAAAATGAGCTATAGCACTTAACTTAAAAATAACATCTCTATTTTGTGATTTATTGATTTGTATACCATGTAAAAATAAAATAGCTCCAACAATACTGACAGTTACAGCAGCACTACTACCAAATCCATATTTAACATTATATTTATTACTTAAATCAGACAAAATATTAATTTCAAAGTTTTTTAGTTCTATTTCTCTTTCTTCAAGAAAACGTAAAGTTATTTCTATAGCATTTTTTGAAAAAGATAAAACATCTATCTCATCGACTTTTGAAACTAAACTAACTTTTTTATTCTGATAGGCAAATTCTATTTTGGACATATTTATTCTTCTTGAGGTAAAGACTATTTTTTCATTTTCTCTGATGTAGCAATAAATAGATTTATTTAGAGCAACAACAATAGCAGGTGAGCCTTCTTCAAGAACAGCATACTCACCAAGCAATGATAATTTACCAGGAGCTTTTACTATGTATGTATTTTCATCTTTTTCTTTTGTATCTGTCATTAAAAAGTTAAGTGTTCTAGTTGCAATATTTTATTATTTTGGATCTCAAGATAACCAACCGAAGCAAAATCTCGTCCTCTTGGCATAATACTGCCAGGATTAAAAAGATGTATTCCATCAACAAAAATTTTATCAGCATAATGAGTATGACCAAACATAGCAATATTAGCCCCTATATCTTTTGATTTAGAAAGAATCTTTTTATAATCCCTCTTTACATCAAAAATATCTCCATGAGTCATAAAAATCTTTATTTGATCTATCTCAATAAGCTTTTGTCTTTTGATTTGGGGCTTCTCATCACAGTTACCTGTTACACCAATAAATTTATCTTGTAATTTATTTTTGATAACCCATCTTTCGACCTCTTCATATCCGTCACCCAAATATAAAATATAATCATATTCTTCTACATTTTTGATAAACGGTATTTCACTCAGACAACCATGAGTGTCACTAAAAATTAGTATTTTATAAATTTTATCCAACATATTATCTGACATAAAAGCTTATTAAACCAAATTACCTCTTAAATCCTGATCTTTTTCTATTGATTCAAAAAGAGATTGAAAGTTACCTTGTCCAAAACCTTCACTCTTTTTTCTACGTTGAATTATTTCAAAGAAAAATGTAGGTCTGTCACCGATTGGCTTAGTAAATAGTTGTAGTAAATATCCATCTCCTTCAAAATCACAAAGAATACCATGTTTTTTTAGAGTATCAATATCCTCACTTATTTCTAAGTTTCTTGCTTTTAGATTGTCGTAATAAGTATCAGGTACAGATAAAAATTCAATACCATTGGATCTAAGAGCTGAAATTGAGGCGATAATATCGTCAGAAGCAATAGCAATATGTTGCACACCACTTCCATAAAATTCTTCAAGATATTCTTGGATCTGTGATTTTTTTAGACCCTTATAAGGCTCATTAATAGGTATTTTTACAGCACTATCCTTAGTTCTAACAACACTAGATAATAAAGCTGAAAATTTAGTAGAAATATCTCCAGGTCCAAAATAAATAAATCTCTCAAAATCCATTGTTTTGCAATAATAATCAACCCAATAATCCATTTCATTATGTCTGACATTACCAACTATGTGATCAACAAACTGCAAATGACTATCATTAGCCGAAGTTTCTATTTTTTGGATTGGTTCATAATATCCTGGTTGAAAAATACCTTTATAATTATCATAGTTGATAAAAACAATTTCTGTATCATCATATATTTTGATACTTGCTTTTTCAACTATGCCAAACTCATCTTCTAATTTGTGAGGCTCAAGAATAGGTACAGCACCATGATTATAAGCATACTCATAAGATTTTGTAACATCATCAACTCTAAAAGCCCATCTTTTGACACCATCTCCATGTTTATTCAAATATGAAGTAATATCATAACTAGCTGGATTGATATATGAAGTAATTACAAACTTAATATCATTTTTTACTAAATAATATGAAACTCGATCCTTAGTACCATATTCAGACCCTTTATAGCCTTTTATCTCAAAGTTTAGAGCTTTGGCATACCAATAAGCTACCATTTTTGCTGAGCCAACATAAAATTCAATAAAGTCGTAGCAGTTTATGCCCATACTATTTGTCATAAAAAATCCTTTAATTAAATTGCTAAACTATGTTGTTTTTGATTTCTAGTGACTTGTTCTTGATTTAGACCATTCCAAAAAATAGCTACACCGTCTAACATTTCTAAACCATGCTTAATAAATTTGTCTTCATCAAATCCTTCAACAAAATATATTTCTTTTAATTCTTCTTGCGTATGAGCTGCATGTTGACCTTCAACTTTGTCATGCCAAGTAAAAAAAGCTAAATGTAAGTTAACATTTTCTTTTTCTTTAAACTTAGTTAATCCTGTAATTAAATCTCTCCAAAATCCAGCAGCAGCCCAATTTTCTACAGCAAAACTAGCACCAGCACCAATACTAAAATCAGCATTACCATATAATCTTTCTAATTCATCAGTGAAATGTAATGTACTTTGTGTACCATGTTTTCTTTTGCCAATATCTTTAAACTCAAGGTTAAGAGGTTTTGCAAAACCTAAAAGCCATTCAAAATGAGCTGCACGAAATTTAAAAACACCTCCATCAATAGTCCCCTCTGTATTGACTAATTCAGGATCTCCCTCAATTTCTTTATTTTTATCTCTTTGTTCTAAAGACTGATTTGATTCATTTGCTTTTCTTTTAAAAATTGTCCCTAACTCATTACATAGAATTTCTTTTGATGCTCTCATTTCATCAAGGTTCTCAGCATTAAGCATTTTTTTTAATTGAGCCACTAAAAAGAGATTGGAAAAAACCGAAAATTGGACAGTAAAATTTTTTACATCTTCATGACTAAGATTACCTTGCTTAAACCACTCCGTATATTTATTTTCTTGTATTATTTGATGGGATAAAAGATCTTTATCAACTCTTTTTAAAAATTGTTCGTATTCTTGTTGTGTTTTCATTTGTTTCTCCTTTGAAACTAAAGCTATCACTATATATTTAAGAATACTACATCATTGTATAATTGCAAAAAGACTTAAATATACTATCATCACTTATTATAACTTATTGATGAGTCTACGTGATAATATTTAGATATTAAATTAATAGATCTTTCATTTTAATAGATCTTTGAATTGTCATATATATTGGTTTTTAGTGATTTAACTTACAGCAAAAAAAATATTTTTTTTGTAGGATAATGATCTAAAAGTATCAAAATTTGAAAGCAATTAAATGAAAAAATATATCATTTTATTTTTACCTATTTTATTAACTGGTTGTATTGGTCGTACTGTCCATTATGATCAATCTCCAAGTCAAAATTATAACAAAAAGTCAATAAATAAAACCTCTAAACTAAATTTCAATTCTTCGATTAGTACAAGTTATAAGGGATTTATTTTAAAACATAATCCAAGTCTTGATTCAGTAATGGCTGAAAATATAGCACATT
>JACMQJ010000127.1 GCA_014377055.1 Candidatus Sericytochromatia bacterium | reverse complement strand
TAGTTTGTCCAGTTGAAGACTGTATTACGATGGAGCAACATGACAAAGATAAACCTTTTATGAATTGGCAAAATTATCAAGAGAGTTTAGTTTCTAAAAAGTAAGATGTAATATACTGTTGGGGCTGTCTAAAAAATTTGTTTTTAACAAAAAAAAGTCATAAGATCCAGTATTTATTTAAGGACATTTTAATAAACGTCCTTTTTTTAGACATCCACTTATGGTGAGTTTTTTAGTTAGAATTAAAATTATTTTTTATGATTATTTATCTCTGTAATTAACAGAGAATTTACAATATCAGGATTTGCCCTACCTTGTGTTGCCTTCATTATTTGACCAACAAAGAATCCAAGTACTTTGACCTTACCAGCCAAAAACTCTTCAACTTGCTTAGGATTATTTTCGACAATTTTTTTGATAATAGCCATAATTTCATCTGTATTACTAATTTGTGTAACACCTTTTTTTTCAACTATTGATACTGGCGAATCACCTGTTTCCATTACTTCATTAAGAATATCTTTGGCGATTTTATTACTGATAGTTCCATTTTCTATCATCTGAATCATTTCATGTAACAATTCTGGAGTTAGTTTTGTATTATTAAGAGCTTTTCCAGTTTCATTAAGATAAGTTGTTATGCTTCCTGTTAGCCAATTAGTAAGTAATTTCGGATTTATTTTTAGAATAACAGTATCTTCAAAAAATTTAACCATTTCAAGAGAATTAACCAAAACAGAGGAGTCATATTCGGATAGTCCATAATCTTGAATATATCTTGCTCTCTTTTCTTTTGGCAGTTCAGGCAATTCTTGATCTATTTTTTTTAGCCAAGCATCATCTATAATGACGCTTACCAAATCAGGGTCAGGAAAATATCTATAATCATCAGCATCCTCTTTAACTCTCATAGTGTTTGTTACGCCTTTGTTTTCATCCCAAAGCCTAGTTTCTTGTACTATTTTATCTCCATATTGTAAAGCTTCTGTTTGTCTTTCAATTTCGTAATCAATTGCTCTTTGCAAGGATTTAAATGAATTTAGATTCTTTATTTCTACTCTTGTACCAAATTTTTCAGTTCCTATAGGTCTAATAGAGATATTGGCATCACATCTCATGCTACCTTCTTGCATCTTTCCGTCACATACACCTGTATAAACCAAGACATTTCTTAATTCTTCAAAGTAGGCTTTAGCTTCTTCGCTGCTACGTATTTCTGGTTCACTAACTATTTCAACAAGCGGTACGCCTGCTCTATTATAATCAGCAAGGCTATAAGAAGATCCTTGTAATCTATCAGATCCAGCATGAACAAGTTTTCCCGCATCTTCTTCAATATGAATTCTAGTAATATTTATTACTTTTTTAATTCCATTAAAATTAACTTCCAACTGACCTTTTAAACCTATTGGCTTATCAAATTGTGTTATCTGATAACCTTTTGGTAAATCAGGATAAAAATAATTTTTTCGATCAAATGTACATTCACTTGGTATTGTAAATTCTAAAGCTCTACAAGCTCTTAATGCCAAATCAACTACTTTTTCATTGAGTACAGGAAGAGTTCCAGGCATACCCAAACAGATTTCATTAACATTGGTATTTGGTTCACCACCAAACTTTGCAGGGACAGATGAAAATATTTTTGTATTAGTCAAAAGTTCTGCATGAACTTCTAAACCTATAACAGCTTCGTATTGCATACTTATTAATTAAATATCCTTAGACAAAAAAGATTTAAACTATGGTATTTTAACATATTCAATTAAAAAAATAACTTAGATAAAATAAACAAAATACTTGGTTAAGAATATGTTAATTAAATATTTACCTTTACTTAACCTAATCTAAAGAAAGTTTTCTTTTGGATATACTATAACTAATATATAACAAGATTTAATATTTTATCTGGAGGCTTATTTATGTCAGGTTTAGATTCGATTAACAAAGGACTAAATAACTTTACCAATACAGTTGGAAATGTAACACAGCAAGGTGTTCAACTTGGTCAAGCTCTTAATGGTTTAAATAATGCTCTTAACGGAATGCCGACAGACCAATATACATCTGGTTCTGTACAACCATCTGTTGGTGGTAAAGTAGCCCTAAAGCCGTTATTTACAGAAAATGGTCAATATCAACCAAATCCTTTGGAAAACAAATTTGCTGATAGACTTAGTTTTTTTGGTATAACTGATTCACAAAAGTTTGCTAGTGCTGCCAGTACACCTTTTAAAAGATCTATGATGTCTTTTTTAGTTGGCTTTGGTAATGATAGACAATATATCAAACAAAAAATTGATCAATGGGCTGGTCAAGCAGATATTATAAAAACTGGTGCTAGTATCAATGATGCCAAATTAATGCAAATGACAGGCGTAAGAGATGTTGGACATCTTTCAACTTATGCTAATCCTATTGACAAAGGTGCATTATATGCAGCAATGGGTGCTAATGCAATGCAATATGGTTTTCACATGCCAAATATGGGTTCAGTTTCTTCACAAATAGAAGCTGCAAGACAAATTGCTCCTACCATTAGATGGAATTAAAAATTTAAAATACCTTTTAGTAGACATCAACTTGCCTTTTGTGTTAGCTAAGGTTATTATTGTAAGATATAATTTTAGCTTTGGATAATAAGTTAAAAGATTAATGATTACTAATGACTAAGATTTTAAAAAACTTACTTTCACTTTTACTCATAACCTCATCAGTTATGAGTAACTTGTCCGATGCGAACGCAGAAACAAAAAAAGTTAATAACAAGAAAACAATCAAAAAACCTAAAACAATTATCAAACAACAAAATAATAATAATCCAAAAAATACTGTTAATAATTCACAAGAAGTCAATACTAAAGAAGATATAGATCCCGTTTTTAATCTTGGCTCAATCGCTTATGATGAGCAAAAATATGATGATGCTATTGTATTGTTCAAAAAAATAATTGATAAGTTTCCTGGTTATGGAGATGCTCATTACTACATAGGTCTATCTTACTTTAGTCTTGGTAAATATTATCTCTCTATAGCATCATTTTTAGAAGCAAATAAAATTTATGGTAATAAAAAATCAGATGCTCTTTTTGGTGCAGGATTATCTTATCTTAGCGCTGGTTATAATGACGAAGCAAGAGCTGCATTCCAAAAAGTAATTAAAGAAAGCTCTGATACTGAATTGGTTGAGGACTCAAAAAATTGGATTAGCTCTATTGATGAACAAATACTGCAAAAAGACAAAATAGATCTGTTAACTACAGATATTAATTTTAGAGAAGGAATAGAGTATCTTGATGCTCAAGATTATACCAAAGCTGAAATAGCATTCAAAAGTGCAACTATGAATAAACCGAACTCATTATTAGTACTTTATTATCTGGGTAATACTCAGTATTTAAAAGAAAATTATAAGGATTCAATTGAAACCTTTAATAAAATACTTTTGATCAATCCAGAATCAAAAATAGCAAGTGATGCCAAGCTATATATTAGAGTTATTGATGACATTACAGCGACACTTCCCTCTAGTCGACCTTACTTTGTACAATTATCTTTGGGTGGGCTATATGATACTAATTTATCTTATTCAGATTTAAATGATACGATAATCAGTGATATTTCGGGAATTGGTAGTCTGACATTAGGTTATAACTTTAACAATAATATTCAAGCTCAATATAGCTATTATACAAATATATTTTCTGGTATCAATGATAAAACTGTTGGTCTTAATATTCATAGTTATGACTTTAATTTGCAAAGGCATAATACTAATTTAAAATTTAATTATTCTATTTTTAGTAATTTGCTTGCCGAAACGGATTTTAGTGGCAACTGGTATATCTTGGCTGGTAGTAACTTTTTGTTCAATGGTAAAGTTAATCCAAGATTAAGTTATTATCTAACCTCAAATATCATTACGGTACTTCAATATAGCTTTGATATTAACAATTATCCCGTATTTAACACACGAAATAGCTTTAATCATTCACTTGATCTATCACAGTACTTTTATTTTCTTAATAATACTATGTGGCTTAGATTAGGATATAACTTACAAAAAACTAATGCCAATGATAAATTACAAGTACAGTCTGGAGCATTAAAAGATGAAAATAAATATGATTTATCATACAATTTTACAAATTCTTTAATTTCTAATGATTTATCTGCTGATTTGAGCTTTAATTTATTTTTGAATAGCAAATTAAAACTTAATGCTAAAGTTTCATACAACAATTATGATAGTCCTGATATATATAAGCTAACAAGTCCTGTTACAAATATAACTACAGGAAAGACTGAAACTAAAGTTTTAAAAGATTTATCGAAGCAAAGATTTGATACCTTATATAATATAGGTTTTAGCTACTCTATACCTGTTTATAATAATCTCTCAGCAAGTTTATCGTATAACTATTTGAACAACATTTCTAATATTACATCAAACGATTATATAGGTAGAAGTTATTCTAAGCATTTGTTTGGTTTAAACCTTATTTATGATTTTTAGAATTTAACTAAGAGGATTGAGACGCAGCTCAACCCGAACAAAGTTTGTTTCTAGGATACAAGCTTTGAACAAGTATAAGTTATTTAATTTTTTGATTATAAAAATTCATTGCTTTTTCAACACCATCAAATATTAATGAATCAAGTGCATCAATTCCTCTTTCCAATACTGGCTCAAGTATTTCTAATTCTTTTTTGGAAAAATTGGATAAAACAAAATTAGCCATTTCTCTTTCTTTTGGTTTTGGCCCTACACCTATTCTAAAGCGTATAAACTTTTCTGCTCCAATACATGACATAATTGATTTTATGCCATTATGACCTGCTGCACTACCATCTTGTTTTATTTTAAATATTCCTAGGTCAAAATCCTTGTCATCATAAACAATAATTATTTGTTCATTTGAGTATTTATAATAATTTGCCAAAGAAACAACTGATTCTCCACTCAAGTTCATATAAGTAAGAGGTTTAGCTAATGTTAAAGTTGTACCCTTATAATTAGCTCTAGCAACCATAGCCTTATGCCTTTTGTCTAAAGCAAAAGAAAAGCCTACTTGTCGGGCAAATTTATCAAGTTGTAACCAACCCACATTATGAAGATTAGTCTCATATTGTGAGCCAGGATTTCCGAGTCCAACAATCAACATTTAGTCAAATAACTCACTCATCGAACCCTTTTTATCAATACAATTAATTGCATCTCCAAGAAGTTTTGCCAAAGATAATACTTTAAATTTATCCATGTTATGATGTTTTCTTTTTTCGGTCATTGGTATTGAGTTGGTAATAATAACTTCTTTGATTGGAGCATTATTGAGTCTTTCGATAGCTGGGCCAGATAAAATACCATGTGTACACATTGCATATATTTCTTTTGCACCATTATCATACAAGCATTGAGCACCTGCACAAATAGTTCCTGCAGTATCAATCATATCATCAAATAAAATTGCCGTTTTTCCAGCAACTTCACCAATCATGTTCATCACTTCAGCTTTATTATGCTCGGGTCTTCTTTTATCAATAATTGCAATTGGAGCATTTAATTTTTTTGCAAAAGCTCTAGCTCTTGAAACACCTCCAACATCTGGTGAAACAACAACAATATCTTGAAGATTTTTATTAACAATATACTCTAACATAACACTAGTAGTACTAAGATTATCCATAGGCATGTTAAAAAAGCCTTGGATTTGACCAGCATGAAGCTCAACCGTGATGACTCTATCAGCTCCAGCAGTTGCAAGCAAATCAGCAACAAGTTTGGCTGTGATAGCTTCTCTACCGTGACTTTTTCGATCCTGTCTAGCATAACCAAAATAAGGGATAACAGCCGTTATATCATGACATGAGCCTCTTTTAAAGGCATCAATCAATATCATTAATTCCATCAAATGCTCATTAGCTGGTGTACAAGTTGGTTGAATAATATAAACGTCTTTACCACGAACACTTTCACCTATTTGTACATAAATTTCATCATCACTAAATTTATTTATTTTTAGATCGCCCAAAGGACCACCAAGATAATTGGCTATCTCAGTCGATAATTCTCTGTTTGCAGATCCAGAAAATATCTTTAATTCGTAAGGATTACTTTTACTACTCATAAATTTTGGCATCTCTTTAGTTTTTAAGGCATTATCAATCATTTATTTCCCCTTTTTTTCTTAGAACCCAATTTTCTATATTTGTTTGCCTTGCTCTTCCAACTCCCAAAGCGTGAGTATGTACTGTTTGCGTAATAACAGAGCCAGCTGCAATATATGCACTAGATTCAAGTTTGAGAGGTGCAACTAATGTCGAATTACTACCAACAAAAACATCTGAACCAATAATTGTTTTATGCTTATTTTTTCC
>JACMQJ010000628.1 GCA_014377055.1 Candidatus Sericytochromatia bacterium | reverse complement strand
TTAGGCGAAATATGAAAAGTAAAATTTAAATAAAAAGTTCAAGAAAATAAATGAATCTACCCTATGAAAAAATATTAGATGAGCAAGACCGCTCTTTCACTGATAAGTTATTAAAAATATTAATATATGATAATATCTGTGGTTATGAAAGAGAAAAAGTAGTAAAAACCCTAATAGAATTAGATGATCCAAGATGTTGGGATAAATTAAAAAAGATAATATTTAACAAAAATAATCCTGATGTAATTCGTGAAAATGCAATTAATATTTTATCAAGCACATCATTTTATCCAGAGCGTGAAGAAGTTTTATCTTTATGGAATAACAGCGATTTATTAATTAGAAAATTAGCACTTTTGTTAATGGATAAAAACGAAGAAGAAATTGTTTTAAAAATTGCCTCTGACCAAAACCATGAATTTAATAAAGATGCAATTGAATTAATTTGTACATTTTATCAATTTAGGAATTGTAATAACGAATTAATTTTAAATTTAATTAAGCACGAAGATCCTGAAATTAGGGAATTAGCAATTTATTCTATTTATTGGGAAGAGCCTGAATATGCAGAACACTACCTTATAGAAGCAACTTATGACCCTGTTATTAGTGTAGTTATCGAAGCATGTAAAGCTCTTGAATATTATCCCTCGATAAAATCTATAAAACGATTAGAAGAGTTAAAGGCATCAACTAACAAAGAAATTGCTGATAGTGCTGAACAAGGTTATGAGTATATAAGAAGTCAATTTCTAAACTTTTTAAATGATAAAAATGATAAGGTTGTAAAGTATATAAAAAAATGGCTCAAACCAATTTGGGAATTGTTGGTATTCACTAAAGAAGAATTAGAAAAAGATGATAAAGAAATCTATAAAACTGCAAATAAAAAAGATAAATTGCCTGAAATAGATAAAGCAACTATTTTTAATTACTTATCTAATCAAGATACTTCACCATCAAAAATTCAGAATTTATTTTATAACTATGATTGGAATTCGATATCTCATAATGATAGAAAAAGTATTATTGATTTAATAAAGGAAAATCCTGATCCAGAAACTCGTGAAAAGCTTTGTTCTAAATTATTATTATGGAATGATCAAGAAACACTTATTGATTTTATTAAAGATAAAAATATAACTGTTCAAAAATCAGCTATGTATAATATTGGCAAAACAACTCCTATTTCGGATAAAATTGCAAAATTAGCATGGGAGCATCTACAAAATAAAAATGTAACAGGATTTCATCAAAGGGAAACTTTAGATACTTATATAATTCATTCTTCAAATAAAACTGAGGTTTTTGAAACTCTCTTTAAAATTGCAAATAATCATGAAAATTCTGAAGACTTAAGATATAAATCTATCGAGAAATTAATTGAATTTAAATGTGAAGACAAATTAAAAAAACTTTTATGGATAATTAAGGATAAACCAAGATATACGTGGGCACTACATAATTTTATGCTTGAAGCAGCACAAAAATTTAACTTTGAAGTTGATATAAGCAATTTATTGGAAATAGATAATTTATATATTCAGGCAAATATTGCACCTTTAATTAAATGAAATATAATGAATTATGTTAATTATTATAAAAAAAGAAAAAAATACTTCGCCTAACATTGTATTTATGAACATTGCCTTTAAGGGCAACGTCATAAACACATGTCCGTTATCTGAACATATATTAATAAGTTAATGTTTGTTTATTAATAAAGTTGTGTTAAATCCTTAAATATGATATTGATTAAGCAATATTAAAAATTATATAATGGTTTTAACTAAGTGTCTTTTCAGTCTTATCATATCAATATTTATAGTAGCTAGAGGTGTTAAATGAAACAACGAAGAATATTATCTAGGATATTATTTTCAATATTTTTAGTATTGGTAATTTTATCAGCTTGTAATAATCCATCACCAACATCATCAATTATAAAAGGTAATGCTGATTTTAATAATATTAAGGGTATTGCTAATTTTAATAAAAGTGGTTTTAAAACAAAAGAAAATAGCTGTAGTAACGCTAGTGGTTCTGGATGGAGTATTAATGGATTAAGCTTGAAATTACAAAATTCTGATGAGCCAGGAGGACAATGTGGCTGTTCAGTAGCAACAGATGTCACAGCAACTTTATCATCCCCCTTAATACCAAATTCAACAATTTCTTTTAATGGAAGTGCTGCAATAATAGTTAATTATGGTGGATGTGTTAATTTTTCTATTGCACCTGTATCTGGTACTATTACTGTAGATGCTAATGGCTCTGTTAGTGGTATCTTTGATGGTACTGTTTACACTACTATACCTACTAGCTGTTTTATTGTTACATCTTATTTAGCTTTTAATGCTTTTTATGGTGGAGTAATTTGTGATGTTATCCCAACACCAACTCCAGAACCT
>JACMQJ010000126.1 GCA_014377055.1 Candidatus Sericytochromatia bacterium | reverse complement strand
TTTACAGCAACAACAATTGCCTCTTTTGCTTTATCAGAATTATTTGCTTTTGGTAACTTTGTATCAATTGCATTTTGTACTTGTGGTAAAAAGGCTGCTATAGCAAAGAAAAGGCATAAAACTATCATTACATCTATTAAGGGTATGACTTCAAAGGTTATTTTTTCTCTTCTTTTTCTTCTTTTTAACATAAACGCTGTGACTAAATAATGACCAAATAATATTATAGTTTTAAAGCATATCAGAAAAATTAAATATTTGAGTCTCAAAATCAATAATTTTAGACAATAATTTAGACTAATTTTTTGCTTTAATTTCTTATGCTATACTTATCCAAGTATAAGTTAAGTACTTTTATCGGAGGACGGCTTTGAAGCCACATAATTAATGACTACTGAAAATTTAGAAGATACAAATGTTGAAGTAAAAACAGTGAACAAGAAACGGAAAATTTTTGAAACATTAGAAACCGTTTTTATTGCTCTGATCTTGGCTGTTTTTATTAGAGCAACAGTTGCAGAAGCAAGATATATTCCTTCTGAATCAATGATTCCTACTTTATTAGTTCATGATCGACTTGTTGTTGAAAAAATATCTAACTATATTGGCGATTTATCAAGGGGTGAAGTACTAGTTTTTTATCCACCTGAAGAAAAATTTCATCCACCTGGAAAAAAGTTAAAAGATGATGTAACTTCAAAATCGTTAAGGTGGCTAGGTTTTACAAGTAATGTTGCCTATATAAAAAGGCTTATAGGACTACCTGGTGAAACTGTCGAGATTAAAGATGGACTTGTCTATATCAATGGAAAGCCGTTAGAAGAAGATTATATTAAAGAGAAGCCCGCTTATGAGTACGGACCAATTACACTAAAAAATGATGAATTATTTATGATGGGAGATAATCGTAATAATAGCCAAGATAGTCATGCTTGGGGGACTTTACCTGTTAAAAATATAATAGGTCATGCAATAGTAAGATTTTGGCCACCACAAAGAATGGGTTTAATTAAATAACTATATATTAATATTTTTTGTATAAACGGAGAATGTATGGATTACAGACACTCAAAAATGCTTGGTGATGATGGAATAAGAGTTCCTTTTAATTGTGATCAGGGTTTTGAAGAATATTACCTAGTTTTTGTAGGTAAAAGCCCATTTGAACATGAAAGACATCTTGATAAAGTTGTTTGTTCAAGAGGTCCTTTGACTGCTGAAGAGCATGAAAAATGTAAAAAAACGCCTAAAGATGTTTGTTGGAAAGATTTTGAAAGTCAAAATACTACAAATCCATAAGGACATATTAAATTGAATGAGCATAATATCAAAGTTCTGAAATCAGATGAATATACTATTAAACAAAGTATTTCAGAGCTTATGACTCAATCATTAATTCAAGAATATTCTCCACCTGATAACACCAATGAAACTATTAAAGAATTAGTCAATTATTACCATTCAAGAGAAGATACGGTTATTTTTTATATTGAAGTAAACTCTCAAGTTATTGGTTTTAGCTGGTTAATAAAAAGTATTGATATTGTGACAGGTAAAGATTTTATTTGTATTCTCTATTTATTTGTTTCAGAAGAGTTTAGAAGCCAAAAAATTGGTAGAGTATTATTTCAAAAAGCTGTAGATTATTCAAAAGAGTTAAAGATTGATGATGTCAGATTAAGTGTCAGAGCTGAAAATACTGGTGCAAAAAAGCTTTATGAGTCAATTGGTTTTAAAGTATATAAGTATGAAATGAAATTAGATGAAGATGATATATGAATAAATTTTACGGTTATAATAAATGTTCTACTTGTCAAAAGGCAAAAAAATACCT
>JACMQJ010000627.1 GCA_014377055.1 Candidatus Sericytochromatia bacterium | reverse complement strand
AGTATTACTTATTCTAGCTCTATTTTTACTAGTGATGTACAAGCTAAAGAAATAATCAACAAATCCAGTTTTTACAAAAACTTTTCTGGAACTATAGATGAAAAATATAATATATTTATGAATTTGAGTTTTGATAAAAACAATATTATTGGTAATTATTATTATGAGCAAAATGAGTTAAAAAGTAAATTAAAATTAAGAGGCACTATCAATAAAAATAGTGTAATCCTCAAAGAATTTGATAATCAAGGTAATCAAACAGGTCTATTTAAGGGTATTTATCAATCTAATCTAATTAGTGGTGTGTGGTCAAAAGCTGATGGGACTAAAACAGTGAAGTTTTCTGTAAATGAAACTACATCGACACCCAAACAGATAAACAATATCAGTAATAGTCTAATAAAAACTCTTGTTAAAGATAAAGCAACCAAAAAAAGCTTGATTGGTATACAAAATTGTTCTTTACAATGGATCAGTTGGAGTAAATTTGGTGAATTAAAAATATCTGAATTAGACGGAACTGTATTTGTTGCAGGAAAGCAAGAGGATACACATAATCAAAATTACTTAACTATTAATGGTCGCTTTACAGAGATAGATACAAAAGAGTTAAAATTTACCGGGACTATAATAACTAGGGTATCTGATAATAACTCAGGTCAACCTTGTAAACGAGAAGGTGAGATGTCTTTTAAGAAAAGTGCTGGACGTAATTTTTGGAGGTTATCACAGATGCAAAACCCTTGTGATGATTTAGTAGATTATGTTGACATTTCTATAAAAAATAAACTAAATTAAAAGCAAAAGGTCGATTAGTTATAATTAAATAATTGACCTTTTTATAATATTATTAATTGTCTGTTTGTAAGTCTTTCATAACTTTATCAGCTTTTTTATTAACCTTATCGACAGCACTTTTGGCACTATCACCAAGATGATCTGATTCCTCTTTTATTTTGTCTCCAAAATCTTTAGAGTTCTTTTTGGCTGCATCATCAATTTTATTGAGCTGATTTTTGACATTATCAGTTGTGTTCTTAATGTCTTGCTCAACACCTTTTTGTGTTTGTTCACATGATGCAAGCATAATAAATAATGATAGTGTTATCAAAATAATTTTAATCATAGATTTTACCTTATGCTCTTACTTTTTCCATATTTTTGGCTTCTTCAGCCTCAGCAGCTTCTAACTCGGATATTTCTTCATCTGTAGGGAAAGGTGAAACATCTCCTCTCAGAATAGCTTCAATTCTTTCTTTTAAAAGTGGTATTTCTTGCATTAGTTTTTCAGGTTCAGACACCATTTCATCAAACGTTTTACCATTTAAATGGTCTATTTCATGTTGTAAACATCTGGCTAATAATTTATTACCTTCTATGACTATTTTTTTACCACTGAGATCCATTGCTTCAACAGCAACATAATCAGCTCTTACAACAGGTAGATACATACCAGGAAGGCTTAAACATCCTTCATCATCAATTTGTGTTCCTTTATGACTAACAATTTTTGGATTGATTAGTATATAAGTTTCTTTTTGATATTTTTCACCACAATCAACAACTATCATTTGTTTAGAAACACCAACTTGTGGAGCAGCCAAACCTACGCCACAATATTTATACATAGTTTCTATCATATCTTCTGCAAGATTAATAATTTCTCTATTGATTACACTTATTTGTTTTGCCTGTCTGTGTAATACTGAAGAACCTAAGTATTTAACTTTCATTAACGACATAGACTTTTTATCCTTAAATCAAAAATTTGCTTCTTAACATAGTTTAACTGTTAACAAGGCTACTATTGTATTATAGCATATATTAGAATTATCTAATTATCATTAAGAATAGCATTTTCTATTTCTTGATAGTCACTTGTGTATAACGATGCTCCTGATGAAAAGTTTTTTAAAGCAGATAATCGAGACGATTGAGCATCATAGCTATTTAGTAAGATTTGTTTTCCTGTTTCTCTGTAGTCGTTGCTATCTAAACCTAGATTTTTTAGATAATCCATTTTAACATCAATAGGATCAATGCTGTTTAAAATTAAATCTCTTGCATACCCAATATATTCATTACCATCCATAAAAGTTTGAGATTTTAGATTATTGAGCTGATACATTTTTTCTTGAATATTATCTGTACTATCAATTAAAACTGGAACAGCATTATTTATATATTCACTATTATCCCAATTATCTTGATTTTTAGTATTTCTAAGGTTATTCATTTGATTAGAAATAGATTGTTCGCCAAAAGTTGTTAATCGATCCATAATTCTCTTTGATTTTGGTGTAAAAAAGATATCACCTTGCTGATTAGAGTTAGTATTAGGATTATAAATATCTCTAAGGAAGGATTTTTCTGTATTGGTTACAGTATTATCGTCTTTTAGAGCATACTTTTGTATTTGTCTAGCTTCTGATTCTGAAACATATCCGTCAGCAGTAGCATTTCTGATAGCATTTGATAAGTTATCTAAGTTTGTCATAATTTTATACCTATTATTTATTCTTAAATTAGCTTATAGATAATTTAATCTTAGACTTGTTGTTTAAGATTAAATTTTAACAATATTATTTGATATTATTTTTTTGAATTATCAACCGCATTATTTATCGCTTTATCAATGCTTTTGCCTACTTTTTTCATTTTATAGTTAGTATTGTTAGTGCTTTTTTTAATATTCATACTAGTTTTTTCAACACCTTTTTTAACTTTGTAGTTTGTATTATTTGTAGATGTGTGTAATTTGATTCCAGCTTTTTGTACACCTTTTTTAAGTTTGTAGTTTGTATTATTTGTAGATGTATGTAACTTAATTCCAGCTTTTTGTACACCTTTTTTAATTTTATAATTAGTGTTATTGGTCGATTGGTGGATTTTTGCGGCTGTATTATCCACTTTTTGTCCAACGGTTTCTTCTGCCATAACATTTGTACTTAAAGCAACAGTAAATAATGAAGCAATAATAGTCGATAAGATTTTTTTATTCATAAACATATACCTTTTTGAATATTTTTAATAATTTGATACACAAAAGTATAACCAATGATTTGTTTTAAATGTTTCATTGTTATTTTAGATAATTTTCAGATAAAAATATTTATCTTATATTTAGTTTTTTAAAGCTATTTTTTAATTAAAAAGTAAACATTAACATAGGGAGGTAAGCTTTTACTCTTATTAATAAAATCTTGTTTGGTTTTATAGATACCAGCTAAATAATCTAGTTGAAATAAGTTAGGTAAAAAAGCTCCACCCGTATCTCCAATTATTCCTAATTTTATTTTTTTTTCGCCAGAAACGGAATACTCAAGAGCAACAATTCTACCAATTCCAATATTAAAAACATCACCTGCAAAAGTAACTCCAGGTTTTATTTTTATTCTATTTTCTATTTTGTTACCATATCCATTTATATTATCAACTTGCTTAAAATACCAATATCGTTTTTGTTGTTTAGGGTTCAAACCTTTTATATAAGCAACACCATTGTTTTTATCAACGTTATACATTTTAGAGGTTTTATCAGGAAAATTTATTAATATTGTCCCTTCCATTAAAGCCTCCTCTAATCCTTCTCTAGTAAGATAAACCATAGGCTCAACTTTGCCAAATTCTTTGCCACCTTTTTCATATATACCTGATAAAATATCCTGTTTGCTATACTTTTTTAAAAAATAAGTATCTAAGCTTTTAATAGAATACAGAGGAATATTAAAAATGTTATTTTTTGTTTTAGAGCCTTGATGAGTAAAAATAGCGTATTTAGTGATTCTTATTTGTTCTTTTTGATTTTTATCTGGAGCATTATATGGTAACCATCTAATTACTTTAAAATTTTTATTAATAAAGTCATGGTCTTTTAATCTAATTGGTTTATTATATTTTATATCTTCTTGAAGACTATCAATCATAAAGTCAATTGTTTCCAAAATGTTTTTTAGACTCACGCCAACTGAGGATAATATACCTTCACGTTTGACAACAGGATCTTCATCTCCATGTTTTTGATAATATTCTTTAGTATTTTGTAGAACAACTAATAAATCTTTTTCATTAAAATTTAAATCTAAGTTAGTCAGTTTACTATTTTTTAAATATTTATCAGCTTCAATGCTAAATTTATCTTTTGAAAATTCATCTACAGCAGTATATTTGTTATCAGCAAAAGCACTATTATTAGATAATAAGCTTAATAATGAAATAAGAGCTATTTTTTTTAAATTATTTTTCATGTTATAAGATGTAAATCCTCGTTGTTTATTATCTTTTTATGCCAAAACCAATACCATCACCAATAGTTAATATAGTTGCTTGTATTCCTTGATGATTCATAAAATATTGATTAAATGCTTGTAATGATATAGTTATTTTATCACTTTTATCTACTTTTTGATTGGCAACTTTACCGCTCCAGAGAACATTATCAACAAGTATTAAACCACCTCTCCTAAGTTTTGGCAGTGATATATCAAGATAATTTGTATATTGTTTTTTTGCAGCATCAATAAATAAAATATCATACTCTTTATTTAGGTTTGGAATAGTTTCTAAGGCTGAACCAACATGTATCGTTACTTTATCAGTCATATCTGAATTATCAAAATGTTTTTGAGCTTCATCGGCAATATCTTGATTTAATTCTAATGTATCAAGATGACCATTACTTGGTAATGATGATAAAAACCATGAAGCAGAGTAACCTATATTACATCCTATTTCAAGAATATATTTTGCATTCATTAATTTAACTAATAAGCTTAAAAATACGCCTGAGTCTTTGGATATTACAGGTCTATGCTCTTTTACTGCTTGTAACTCAATATCAGAAAATGTTTTTGATGATACTGGTAATAAATTTAGAATATATTCCAAAACTTCAGGTGAAGCCATTTTAGAATCTAGCATAACTATATCCTTAGTAAAAAATATTAAAGAATTCTATTATATAACAAAAAGCCTAAATGTTAGCTTTTGATATTTGTTTCTGATATTTTACCCTTTAACAAGGGGTCTAAAAATATAGTATTCAAAAAACTTGTTATTTCTTTTTTGGCTTACAACCTGTTGAGCAACTAGTGCCACAACTTTTAGCAGATGATTTTTTTTCTGTAGTATCAAAAGTTCTAACACTATCAATTAGTGGTAAAGAAGCAAGGTTCCTTCTTAACTCATGGATTTGACAATCAAAACATAAGATCCCTATTCCCAAACAGCCAGAGCATAAATCTTCAATTGCATTTTGAGCGAGCATAACTTTATTTTTGTCAAAAGTAATATCTCCTATCTCTAAATCTTCTTCATTTGCATTATCATATATAACTTGAAGATTCTTAATTTCTATTTGTTCATTGTTGATTAATGGTAGTGATATGATATTTATCTTTGCCTGATTAACCTCACATCGATCACATAAAATATCTAAACCTTGGCAGCTAAAACAAATATTGTATATGGCGTTATTAATAGCAGATATTTTTTCTTTTTCAAAAACTAAATTGTTAATCATTATACTCTCATTAATTCATTTTCAATAGTGGAAAGTTTTTCTTGATACTCAGGTGTTCCAATATCCTCAGTCCACATAATAAGTGCATCTTGTCTATCCTGTTGATAATAGTTTTTTCTACGACCTTTGACACTAAAACCAAATTTTTCATATAGTTTTTGTGCTTCCATATTAGTCACTTTTACTTCAAGAGTGACCCATTTCGCATTATTTTTTAAACCATCGTTAATAAGTTCTATTAGGAGTTTTTGACCTATTTTTTTTCTACGATAATCAGGATGAACTGCCATGATTATTACATGTAACTCTTCAAGTATAAGCCATGAACCACTATAACCAATTAAATTATTATTCTCTTTGGCAAGAAAATATGAGCAATCTTCACGTGATAATTCTCTATCGAAAGGAGTAGAAGTCCATCCCTCGCCAAAACATGTTCTCTCCAAAAGTAAAACCTGCTCGACATCTTCCATTGTCATTCTATCTATATTTATCATTTTTATCTTTTCACACTATACCCAGAAATATATTATATTTTAACAGGTTGTGACAAAATATCAAAAGTTTAATTAAATTTAAAATTAGATCTTTGTCTAAAAATCATTTTTGGATGGCTATAATATTTTTAACTTTAAAGATATAATACATATCTATAAAACATTAATAATCTTCTATTGTAATCAAAAAGGTAAAATTAATTATGTCAGCAGGAGCAAAGTGGGAATACTCAGTAACACAACTTCAGTTTCATACACCACCAATAGATTTAACTAAGCCAAAAAGTATCGAATCTATTGAAGCCATGCAAAAAATGGGTGAAAATGGTTGGGAACTATTAAATATGATTCAACAAAATATGGTTTTTACTTGTTTTTGGAAAAGAGAAAAGAAAAAAGCTGGCGAAACTTGGACAATATAACTTTTTAAGTTTAATACAAAATACATACGAATATTAATTTTTTTGCTTTAATCTCTATATAATTATTTTGATTGTAGTATATTAAAAGTAATTATATTAGTATGTTTTTAGATTTTAAAAGTAATTATGATAGCAATTGAAGCCACAAATACACTTGATGTGCTTATTAACGATAAAAAACCTCTTGATATTGAAATAGGTTTTGGTAAAGGTCAATTTATCTTACAAAAGGCACAATTATATAAAGATATAAACTTTATTGGTTTTGAAGTAAAAGATGGATTGGTTAATTATGTAGTTAAAGCGATTGAAAATTTAAGACTTAGTAATATTTATGTTGAAAAATCTTTTGCTGATGTTTCTATTCCTGCCAAGATACCTAATGAAAGAATAAGAAATATCTATGTTAATTTTCCTGATCCTTGGTGGAAACGTAAACATAAAAAACGTAGGATATTACACAAAGAATTTATTCAATCTTTCTATAATTCTTTAGAGATTGGTGGAATAATTTATGTTCGCACAGATGTTAAAGAATACTCTGAATTTGTCCAAAAAAACTTTTTAGAGTTTGATTCATTTCAGCCTATAGAGCATGATATTCTCAGCGATAATATTATGTCCAACAGGGAAGTTAGATGTATTAGTGAAGGTTTGGATATTTATTATCTTGCTTTTAAAAAAATAAAATAATTTAATACAAATTATTTTCAGTATTACTTTTGAGGTAAACAATGGGTAAAAAAATATTTGTTCTTTATGGTCCAGGTGGTAATGGTCATAGGAGCGGAGCCAAAATGGTCAAAGAAACCCTTAACAGAAAATATCCTGAGCATGAAGTCATAATTAAAGATGTTAATGAAATAGCTAATATGTTTCTTAAATTTACTCTTGGAGTTTATGATAACTTACTAAAAGCTGATCCTAAATATGTAAAATATGGTTATCATCTACTAAACAATATTAAAACAGATAAAGTGATGACTCCTGTATTTCCAGGTGTAGTCAATATTTTAGCAAAATGGTTTAAAGAATTTCAACCTGATATTATTATTTCTGTTCATTCTGCGATTAATAGCTTTATCGTTGAAGCAATGAAAAAGCTTAATTGGTTTGGTAAAAAACCTTTTGTTATATTATGTACAGATATGACTGACAATTTTTTGAATGGTTGGGTCAATAAAGATGCTGATTTATTGATAGGCTTCCTTGAGGTAACTAAAAAACAACTTATTGATTATGGTATGCCTGAACATAAAATAAAAGTCTTAGGTGGACCACCTGTTAATCCAGTGTTTTTGGATACACATATTACAAAAGCACAAGCGAGAGAAAATCTTGGTTTAGATCCAGACACGTTTACTGTTTTTATTATGTCTGGTGGTGTAGGTCTAAAAACCATTTATAAATTTACCCGACAGTTGATTAATTCAAGCTTACCTGTACAACTACTAGTTTGTTGTGGAACTAATGCTCGATTAAAAGAAAAAGTTGATAAAGTCGTTAGATATACAAAGAAAAATGTAAAGGTTTTTGGCTTTACTAATCAAATACATAGTTTGATGAGT
>JACMQJ010000626.1 GCA_014377055.1 Candidatus Sericytochromatia bacterium | reverse complement strand
TCTTCAAGACCAAGTTTTGTCAAAAATTCATGAGAATCTTTTTTGCCATGTTCTTTAATAAAACTTTCAAGTATTTCTTTTCTCTCTTTTGGTGAATCTGCACTGATTAAATCTTGACGTAATTTTAATGCTTGGGGTTCTGTAATAGAGTTATGAATATCTTTTACAGCAGTTTTAAATTTTTGTTCATTTTCAGGAGTACCATCAGCCAATCTTTTTAAATTACCATTATTGTATAGACCACTAAATTCGTATTCTTTTTTCTCAGTTTTTGTAGTTCCATCTGGTTGCTCTATTTCTCTTTCTGTACTTAAAGCCACTCCAGCTTGTAACTTACTGCCACTTGCTCCAACAGTTACAGATTTTTGTTCATTACCAAAATTTGCTTGATAGATAGCATTTTGTTTGTTGTATCCCAAATTAATTTTTGACTTTGATGTATCAACACCAGATTTATTTATTTGTTCAATAAAATTTTTAATCTGTTCAGGAGTTTTTATGCCAACTTTATCAAGAATATTTTGAGGAATATTTATCTCACCTTTTTGATGTAAAACTTCATCTTTAACATATTTTGCAAGATCTGGTAAAGTTTTTATTTGGTCAAGTGGAATTATTATCTTATTTTCTTTGATGGCACTATCAGCATCTTTTATTATTTTTGTTATTTTGCTTGGATGATGTTTTTTTGCTTCAACAACTGGCTTATTATCTTGAATCCAACCTTGTGCATGATCTGCACTGATATGATCAATAACACCAGTAGCTAATTCCTTATTAAGTTGAATTATAATTTCTGGTATACGAATATTTAAAGTACCATTATTATTTTTATCCACTTTAGGATGAGCTTTATCAGGTGGAGTAGTATCAGGCACTACAATTCCAGGTTTAAATTTCAAATCTGTATTTGTTGAAACAGTCTGTGGTAAATATACAGATGATGATAGGTCAGTTCTGATAGCCATTTTTTTACTCCCTAAAAATTAATTATTTTAGCCTTGATATTCTTTGAATCCTAACAGGATTATTTATTTTTTCTTCGTTAATACTATTTGAGTTAGAAACCTGACTTTCAAAAGATAATCTTCTCGGATTTCTTATCTGATTAGCGATCATTTCTCTAAAACTTTTTAAAAGTTCTGATCGAGGATCCATATAATGAGCAATTTTTAGAAATTTATTCGTTAATTCATCATTAGAAAATACATGAGCAATATACGCCTGAAAAATATAAGCCTCAACCCTATTGCTTTTTAAATTAATACATTCAGTTAATTTATCAGCTGCTTTTTTGAGTAAATTTTTATTTGTGTATTTTGTTTGGTTAAATTGTTCAATTATTGAAATAGCTTCGGATAATATCAATTCATAATCGTCTGATTTGTCATTAACAAGACTTTGTGTTTTCTTATTCGCCGATTTTAAGTTTTCAAAATTAAGCATATTTATTCTAAAATACAATTTATATTATCTAATAATATCATTCTAGCATGGGTAAATCAACACATCTAAACTATGATTTTATGTGATTTTGAGGTTTGGGTTTCATTACTCTTTTAAATTTTAATCTATATCAAACTCCTATCTTAATCATAGTCTTCCATACTTAATCATTAAAAATCATAGTTTAGACTAAAATTTTAATAAAGTATAATTGACATTACCTTTTGATATTTTTATTTTATTTGCAATATCCTTATATTTATTATTATATTCAGACATCATTTTTTCCATATCAATTTCTTTTATTGCGACTTTATTATCCGTCTTACTAAATTTATAAAAAAGAGTTGTCGAAAAATAAACTAAAATTGGTAAAATAGTTATATATAAAATCCAGATATAATTAGTTAATTTTGAACTATAGCTATCTGTTATCAATGACTCAGCAATAACCATAAGACTAGTAAGTAAAATAAAAATGGCTGAACCTGCTACACTTCCAAGAAAAGTTATATAAAAAGGGTGTTGATTTTTGTCATCATAAGTATTATAGACAACTAAGCTATTTAGATAATCATAAGTTAAGATAAAAAGTACAAATAATGGAAGGTATGGAAAATCTCCTACAGACCTAGGATTTGATATAACAATACATATTGTTAATATTAATAATTCTACCAGTGAAAGTATTTTTGCTGGAGCAATTAAGATAAAAGATATTAATATTCCACCAAAAATAGTGAGATAAGTTATATTTCATCATCAAAAGACCATTTCTTTGATCCTAATAATTAAAAAGATGATGTTGTAAGAGAAGATAAAACGTATTATTACAAATGGTATAAAGAATATGTTCAAGAAAAAAGTTAGTAAGCTCATTTGTTGATGCTATAATAACAGAAAGCTGAGAACATTTATCAGTATCAACATTTTCAATTGTTGCTTTAAAAAAATGTTATCATTTCATTTAAATAAATAAATATTAGCTTTATTAAATGTATTTATTCTAAGAAAAATAAATTCAAGTTTTCTGTAGATAAGATTTTGGAGAAAAATAATGTTAACTTTTGGCTTAAATTATGATGTAAAACCCGAACATGTTGAAGAGTTTTTGAAAATAACAAGACAAGTATTAAATGCTATGCCTTCTTTTGAAGGTCATGTTCATACTGTAATGTATTCTGACATTGATAAGCCTAATTCTTTTATGATTTATTCAGAATGGGAATCAAATGAAGTTTTTAAAGGATTTATTGGTTCAAAAGCTTTTAAAGATGTTCAAAATATGAGTAGCGACATGCTTGAAAATAGACCAAGACATAAAGTTTATGAAGCAAAAAAAATGCACTAATTAAATACTTATATTCAAATAAAATTGGTTTGCAATTTTTTACTAAACAAGGGGTTTAAACCTCTTGTTCACAGACAGAGATACTTTACAAACCAATTTTGAACAATTATAGTTATTAACTTTTGGGATAAAATAAATAATCAAATCAAGGTGATAATTTGGATTTAAAAAATTTTCTTGAGTATATGAAAGCTGATTTTTCTAATAAAAAGTTAGAAAATAGTGATAATAATTTTTTTGAAACCTTTTTTT
>JACMQJ010000625.1 GCA_014377055.1 Candidatus Sericytochromatia bacterium | reverse complement strand
ATGCTAATAAAATAAACGGAATAAATTTAAAACCTAATAGGACACTACTAAAAGATATGACTAATAGTAAAATTATATTTAAGGTTTCGCTTAGTGCTTCTTTGTAATAATTAGGTTTTTTCATAAGTCATTCTAATAATTTTTTATATACAGAAGTAATTATATTATCTTAAAGTACATAAATCATCAAGATTATTATATTTTTAATTTAAGTTTTTTAGCTTTTGATATTAAGCTTGCAATATAAACTAAATGTTTAATTTAAATCAAATGTTCTTTTAGGAAGATAAATTATTTTTTTAAACTTAGTTTAAGTTTAAAGTTATGTTATTATCAATTATCAAGAACTGAACAATTATACTTTACACTAAAATTTTAAAATGAATAATAAATGCCCTTTTTGTGAACCTAATATATTAGAATCTGCTTTTTTGGAAAGCGATAATTTTTTAGCTATATCTAACACTTCACCTATACTAGCTGGTCATTCATTGATTATTCCAAAAAGACATATATTATCATTCTTGGATTTATCTGAAAAAGAATTATCTGAGTTTATTTTTCTTGGTCAAAAAACAGCAAAAATCTTATCCGATTATTTTAAAAGTGGCTCTTTTAACCTTTCTATTCAAGATGGTTTTTGGGCAGGTCAAACTATTTTTCATTTGCATATGCACATCATTCCAAGAATACAGAATGATTTAAAATCTCCTGGTGAATGGTATCATGAGCTAGAAAAAACAGCTTACACCACAGAAATTGATAGTAGTATAAGACCAAAGTTATCTAAAGAAGATTTTTTGAAGAATGTTCAAGATCTAAAAAATTTTATTAATAAATTGATCTAAGTCAACTTTTGATTTGATAATACTCATAGATATAATTTATTAAACATAATAAACTTAAATTTAGAGATAAATTATCAGAAAGGGTTTATATGTTCAAAAAAATATTGTTTCCAATAAATAGTTTGGAAAATTCAAAAAGCACAATCACTTATGTTAAAGATCTAGCAAAAAAATATAGTTCAGAAGTTGTAGTTTTATCTTTGCTTGATTTATCTGTTATTTCAGGTAGTCCACTTATATTCAGCTTAAATGAAGATCAAGAAGAGAATATTTTATTTGCTTATCAGTATGTTATCGATCAAGTAAAAGAAGAAATTGAAAAAGAAGGACTCAAAGTAACATCAAAATTAAAAAAAGGAAAGCCAGGACCTCTAATTTGCAAAGTAGCGGAAGAAGAAAACTGCGATCTTATTATTATGGCTAAAAGAGATTTGGGTACTATCAAAAGTTATTTATTAGGTAGTGTGAGCAATTATGTTATCCATAATTCCAAATGTCCTATTTTTTTAATTGACACAGAATTTGATTAGAGGAACAAAACATGAAAATGCTCGAAATTGATGAAAATGACTTTATTAACTTAAATAAAGTGATCAGAGTAAAGATTAAAGATAGTAATCTTACAACTAATAGTTTTCCTAATTATGGAGATCCACCTGAAACGATAATTTCTGGATATAGACTTGAATTTGAACTTGATAAAAGTATCATTGTAAAGTCAAAAAGCTTTGAAACGAT
>JACMQJ010000624.1 GCA_014377055.1 Candidatus Sericytochromatia bacterium | reverse complement strand
TTTTGGAATTAATGAAAATCGGGCCTGCTTATGAAATGAATCCAGAGCTTTTTATTTCAGCAGGTCAAATACTTAAGCAAATAAAACAAAAAGAGCAATTAATTAAGCAAAAAGTAAGTGTAGATTCCACTTCATTTAATTACATTAGTGAATCAGGAGCAAAAATTGGATTTATTGCTTCTGAGTCAAAGCCTTTTTGCGGCTCCTGTTCACGTTTAAGATTGTCTGCTACAGGCAAATTGAGAGCTTGCTTAATGTCAGAAGCAGGTCTTGATTTAAAAGATAAAAAAAAATCAGAATACAAGGATATTTTGTATTCTGTTATGTCAATGAAGCCATCTGGTAGAATAGAATATATTGAACAGTCAATGAATCAAATTGGTGGCTAAAATAAATTGCTTGTTTTATGGCGTACAGATTAGATCGCCTATATATCTTCCATCATATCTAGTTATTATTAAAAGTAAAATTTGTAAGATCCTTATTCTACAAGATCTTTGACTAACTGTTGATTTAACACTTCTTAACATTAAGTGATTAAAAATGTCCATTATTATGGCTACAACTACAACTACAACTACAACTACAACTACAACTACAACTACAAAAAAGATAAATTAAATCTTGATTAAATAAATACATTTGACAATAAACTTATACCAAATTAAATTAATTTAAGTGCACGTGCAGCCTCAACGATATATGAATATGATACGATAGATTTTAGTATTTTTTTATTAGTATTTAGAATTTTATTATAAATAAGGTCTTTTAACTCGTCTATATCATCATATACTGCTATTCTCTTAAGAATTAAATACAATATTTTGCTGAAATAACTGTAGATTATAGATTTATGTGTAGTTTGTTTAAACGGTAATAGCAGTACACCATAGCCTAAATCTTTTTTGAAATGTTGCCAAACTCTCTCTTCAGGATTAAGCTCTGGACTGTATGATGGTAAATTAATAAAAGCTATATTATCTGGGTTTTTATCTAAATTATGAATTTTAGCATTATCCATTAATATAATATTGAAGGAATTTGAATAATTTTCTGATAAGTCTTTGATGTAACGCTCAAAATTTTCTTTGCTCATTCTATCAAAATCATAGTAAAAAAACTCTCCTGAAAGTATATCTGTTGCTCCATATATCCAAAAACTCTCTCTTTGAAAACTACATTTTCCCACTGGCTTAATGCCAAAGTTTGTAATGGATTTTCTTTTAACAGGCATTAAGCCAAAACGACTCTCATCTTGACAAAATATTCTAACTTTTTTAAAATTACCTTCTGTTTTTACTTTTAACTCTTGGACAAAGTTTTTTTAAAAGATTCTTCTTTTTCGTCATCTTTTTTAATATTAACTGGTATTTGAACTTTTAATTTAGCTTTAAGTCTTTTCCTAACCAAATTCCAAAGTGTGTGATAAGGTATATCTACTTTTAACTCACTCTTTACCCAAATCTTTATCTCGTGGTAAGAATTAAAACCTTTCTCGTTATTTAATTCTTCTTTTAATAGCTCTAAATGTTCCTTATTCAAGTATTTCAAGTAACCTTTTCTGTTACCTGAAGTATTCGTTAATGGAAGTTTGTCTATTCCTCCTGCTCTATATTTTGACAGCCAGTTCGATATTGTATTTCTATGACGATAGAGCTTTGACGCTGCTTCTCTAACTTCTAATACTTGATAATCTAATATCAGTTTTAATAATTTTAATTTATCTCTTTGTTCTACATCTCTCTGATTTTAGCCTAATGACAAGGCTTTAACTACTTTATTTTATTTTTATGCTTAATATCATACTTAAATTCCAAACATCTATCAAATATGTCTTTATACTCTAACAAGCATATTCACATTTTTAATTTGGTATTAGCCAAATTCAAAGCAAATAAAGACATATTAAATTGATTATCTAATATTTTTTGTCTGCGGATTGACAATCTTCTAATTCAGTATACATTTTACTATCCCTAAATAAAAACTCAATTTTAAATCTACTTGAATAATAGTCTAAAATATCTAAAGCAGATAAACTAACATCTGTTGAAAACAAAATACGATTTTTTTTATACTTATTAACCAAAAATACTATCCTAATCTCACTTTTTAAAAATATACGATTAACTACTTTTGTATATACTTTCTGACATTTTTCTAAAGTTATTACATAGCCAAATTTATGCTTATCATAAATAACTTTACCATCATACTTTGTATTAGCACCTTTTAAACCTGTTTGCTCACCATCATAAATATATCTAAAATGGGCATCAGAACGTAATTTACCTACATAACTTTTACCCATTTCTTTCACTCCATCAACAAACGTTTTCTTTGAATAAAAACTATCTCCCACAATAAAATTTACTTCCTTAAAATATTCTTTGCTATCTTCTAACTGTTTTAAATAATGTAAAACTCTTCTTTCATCACTTTCAAATTTTGAGGGGGTTTGCATAGCATCATAATAAATTAAGTCAATGATAGTAGAGGAGGTTATAGCAGTACTTGGAGATGATGTCTCTCAAAAAAAATAATATTAACAAAAAATCTATAAATATAATTATATGAATTTTTAGCTAAGGCTTACCATTATATCTTTGTTAAAGAAGACGATATTCACTATAATTTTTAACTTAACTAAATGCTAACTTTTGGTTAATATATTGTATAGTTTAGAATATTATTTTTTGTGGAACTACTTTTTATAATACAAATGAAAAAAATACTTAATAACAGTAAATTTATAGTCTTTTTAGCAATTATTGGCTTAATGATTGATGCTTTATTTGCATTTATCTGGGGTATTATCAAATCTGTAAAATTAATATCAATCATTATGGAAAGTTATGGTCAAGAAAGATTAATAACTATTTATTTTATCCAAATAATGGATTCTTTTTTAATAGCTATATTACTATTTATTTTTAGTGTCAGCATTTATGAATTATTCATTGGTAAATTAGATTTACCCGAATGGATGCTATCACATAGTTTTGAAGAGTTAAAAGTAAAATTAAGTAATGTCATTGTACTTGTTCTAGTTATTAAGTTTGTAGAAAAGTTGGTTGAGTGGGATAATGCAAAAGATACCCTGATGTATGCTATCTCTGTAACTCTTATATCAGCAATTTTGTTAGTACTAAGTAATTTTTCTCATAAGGATAAAGATTAAGAATATATTTTAAATCGAAAATGCTTTGAAGATAGTAGGTTAAGATTTATTTATTAGTTTAGTTTTTTGCTTTACTTTAACTTAAAATATTAAAAACTATCAATTTGTTTATTAATTTAGGAGTATCTATAATGATTAAGAAGTTTCAATTAAAAAAGATGTTAGAAGAAAAAAGTCTTCTGAAAATAATTTCTGGTATGGAAAACTTTAATACTGAAAATGTAAGAAAAGTTGTTAATGCAGCTAATTTAGGTTTTGCTCAAGCTGTTGATATTTCAGCAGACTCAGAAAATATCGAATGGGTTAAAGAAAATCACACAAGATTAATTACATTTGTTTCATCATTAAGTATATCAATGCTTATTGAAGCAAAAGCTTGGGGTGCTGATGTTCTTGAGTTAGGCAACTTTGATGCAGTTTATGCCAAAGGTAAATCAGTTTCAAAAGATGAAGTAATAGAATTAACCAGAGAATTAAGAGCTTTAGCTGGTGATACAATGATTTGTATTACTGTTCCTGGTAATTTGCCAATTGAAGATCAAGTTGACTTATCAATTCAATTACAAGCTATTGGAGCAGATATTCTTCAAGTTGAAAACTTAACTCATGAAAGTGAATATGAAAATGCCAAAGCTATTGTTAAAGCAGTTCAAATACCTGTTCTTTTAAGTGGTAAAATTGATTCATCAAAAATAGAAAAAGCTCTTGCTACAGGAGTTAATGCTATTGGAATAGGTCATGCTATCAATTCAAAATTAGATTTACCTTCAATGGTTGAAGAAATAAAAGAATCAATGAAAGCTATGAAAAGTATTAAAGCTACATTTTAATTATTCTTAAATAAAAAGCAATAAGAAAGTATTCTCTTGTTGCTTTTTTTATTGCCATATTTCTTAATTATAAATTAACCAAAGCTCAACCATAGCTTAAATAAAAACGCACACAATTTTTATTTTTTGTACTATGATTAACTTATGAGAAGTTTCAATTTAATTTGAGGAGATAATATCATGAAAAATTTAATTTTAAATTTGTTTAAAGATGAAGATGGACAAGGTATGGTTGAATATGGGATTATCATAGCTCTTATCTCAGTTGTTGCTATTGTAGCAGTCAAATCTATTGGTAATAAAGTTAACACTGATGGATATGATCATGCCAGTAAAATGATGGACGTTATTCCTGCAAAAAAATAATTTAAAAAATAATAATTATCAGATTTATGGTTTATGAAGATAAAAATAGTTTCGTAGACTTCTTACAAAGTAAATTTACTTTTAAAAATTATCTCCTCAATGAAGGGGTATTTTTTTTGTTTAATTATGGAATTATAATATAGATATGTATTAAATTAATGGGAATAAAAATTGGAAAGCATACATTGGTCATATTATATTTTATTGGTTTTATTATCTATAGCAATATATACAGATTCTACCAAACAAAAAATATACAATTGGTTGACCTTTCCGACATTAATATTAGGTTTTGCAATTTCGTTTTTTAATAAAGTTGGTATAGTTGATAGCTTGATTGGTTTTATATTCGCTTTTATGGTTTCATTAATAATATATATAACAGGTGGCTTCAAAGGTGGAGATGTCAAGCTTATATCGGCAGTTGGAGCTTGGCTTGGTAAATCATTAATCTTGCCAGCATTATTATATATTTTTATTTCAGGTGGAATACTTGGTGTTTTGTATACAATAAAAAATGGAACATTTATTGCAACATATCATAAAGTAAAATCATTTTTCTTAGGTATTCTTACTCCTGGTATCAAGGCACATTTAGAGCTTAGAGAATCTATTAATAAAAAAATGCCTTATGGTATTGCCATATCAATAGGTACAGTTTTAGCACTTATTTATCCTAATTTGCTAAATAGTTTTAATAAATGATTTTTGGGTATAAAATTAATTATAAGTTTAATCTTTAGAGTTTTTTATGATATTTAAAAGTTTAAAAAAAATAATAAAAGAAGAAGAAGGAAGCAGCATGGTTGAGTTTGCTTTTGTCTTGCCAATGCTTGTTGTTTTAACACTTGGTGGTGTATATCTTTCAGTTTCTTTTAGTCAAAAATCTATTATGAATGGTTTGGCTTTTATGGAAACACGTGCAGCAGTTGTTAGAATGGATCACAAGGGAATAGCAAAAGTTGCTGAAGAAAAATATCATAAAAGTGCAAGAGGTGGACAAAACTGGCTCAAGTCAACAACTTCAGAGGTCTTTGATAATGCAGATAATGTCAGGACAGTTGTTGTTAAACAGCAAATGAATATTGATATTTTGGCAAATTGCTTAAATATACTTGGTGGCAATAGACCAAATGGTAGAGCCGAAATAAAAAAAATAAAATCTTTTATGATCTTACCTATTGAATATGTACCACAATCCAAAAAAGGCAAGAGCGATAGACCTAATACCAGTACTACTGTTGATTATAATACAACTCCTGTTGGAGGTGATTTTGTCAATACAAATCTTTTGAATAAATTGCCTGTTTCACTCAAAAAGATGTTTACTATTGGTACAGTGATGGTCGATCCTAGAAAAAGTACAACTGGAGATAGTAGTGTCCATCGAGTTAATGGAATTATTAGTGCTGATAAAAATAGGAATATGGAAACGGTTAATGCTGTCTACAGCTATTGGGGCTTGGATCATAACTATAATCCAAATGCGGTACAAGGAAGATTTGAAGAATCACCTATATCAAGAGGTGTATCAGATTTAACATCACCCAATACATTAAGGTTTTTACAACTAACAGCTGACAATGTTAAAGCTATTGAAGCTGGTGCAACAATCGCTCAGATTGCCTCAAGCTTTACAGCTATTGGTCCTGCTTTGGATGGTTTTTTGGGCCCAATGAAAAAAATTGGGGGACAAGTTTTACCACAAGTTCAAAGTATGGCAGATGATTTTGCTGTTCTTGCCGAAAACAATAATAATACTATGTTTAAATATCAAATTATTAGTAGATAATGTTAAATAATAAAAGATCAAAAAATAATAAAGGTCAGAGTCTTCTCTATGTTTCTTTTTTAATTGTCATACTTATATCAGGAGTGTTTTTTGTCTATGATATTGGTAATATGGTTAATACCAAAATAAAATTTCAAAATGGTGCAGATGCAGCTGTTTTATCCTCTGTTGCCCTAAAAATAAGTAAACATCATACAGATCAGATGATTAGAACTTCTATGTATCATGAATCAGTTGCTGCACAAGCAGAACAAAGAGCCGCGCAAGCTTTGTTAGTTCAAATAATACTTAGTATAAATACAACACCTCAAGTTATTGATCCAATGAAACCTTTACCTGGTGGCGGTGGAATCCATATCAACGCTGTAACCGCTCCCCCTAACGTTGTTCAACCAACACAACCAGCTATACCCTCAGCTGAGCAAAAACAATTAGCAGGTAAATACAAAGGTTTTGTCAATAAAACTTATCGTCATGTTATTAAGCTTCATCGTGAGAGAAAAGCCTTAGAAGCATATTATCAGTGGCTTTCTAATGATAATACAGGTATAACAGCCAATGCGACAACAGAGATTGCTCGTATAGCATTGAGGAGTAATACAATGGGACTAATTTCAGCAAAAAATATTGGACTAGCTGAAAACTTA
>JACMQJ010000623.1 GCA_014377055.1 Candidatus Sericytochromatia bacterium | reverse complement strand
ACTAATAACATTGCGAAGGGTTTTGCAACTACTTTTATACCTTCATTTAGAATATTATTAATTAATCTACAACGTTTAGTAGGTAAGGATGTTATAATTAAATTTATGAATGATATCGGGTTTGTTGAAAATATACTATTAAGACAAGCAAGAAGTAAAATGAAAGAAGGAATAAAGATGTTTATCCAATTAAGTAATCCATTAGGTTGGGCTTATACTTTAATTAATTTAATAAAATCGGGTGTAGATTTAACCCAATTTGTTAATAAAGGCGGTTTAATAGGTAAATTAGAACTAGTTAAAAATACAGGTTTAGGTAGGTTTGGTGCTTATGATGAGACTCTTGGCTATTTTCTGGATGGAACTCTACGAAAAACCTTTTCTTCGATTATTACAGATTTATCTACTAATTTGTTTGATTCAAATATAGGACAAATTTCTGCTTATTCTCTTAAATTATTGGTTTTAGGAAATGAAGTAACTACAATCAGTCCATATAAAGTAAAAGACCAAAATAAATCACCAATTAAGAGTATAATGGCTCCACTAAACAAGCAAGTGGCAATAGTGGCTAGCTCTGCAGCAGAAGGTGTTATAGATCAATTTCTAAGCTATATGAATGAAGACTTATTTGATGAGGCTAGTCTACATATTGATGACGAAGAAGAGAAAGATTATAGAGATGTATTACAATCGTTAGGGGAAGTTGCAGGAGATCAAATTGCTTTTATACTTGCTGCTTATGCAACCACTTTGCTTCCTGTAACAAAAACAGTATCAGAATTATTAACAGATAAAGAACCTGTATCTCGCTTGCAACAAGCTGTAAGCAATGGAGCAGCTTTGGTAGCTTTAGCTACAGCTCAATCGGGAGCCTTTCTCTACAACAAACTAACTTAATTTATTAAACTATATATTTGTATTAATAATTATACATATTATCTAATATGTATCTGAATCTATGTGATGTTCTTAATTAAATCTTATAATATTACAAAAATTAAATTGTGTTGCATTTTGTTTGCATTGATAGATAAAATGGATATTTATTTCTGCAAAGAACCGTTTAAACATAAAAATTCATATTTATTGTCTAAACAGTTTATTTTATTGTTGGAAGAAATAGCTAATTTTAAAGTAATTAGAAAAATCAGTGAAGGTGGATCTAATTTAGTTTTATTAGCCTTATCAAAACCTAATAGAAAAAACTATGTGTTATTAGTTAATAAGAATATTAATTATGACATTGACACCAGCAAAGAAAAATTATTAGGGTACAAAATAATAATAAAAATGCAGAAAAAGGATTGTTAAATAAAAGTATTGTTCAAGTGTATGAATCTTTCACAATTAAAGATATCAAACTTTCAGACAATCCAGAATATTGTTCTGAAATAAAATCAACAAATGTTATAGTTCAAGTACAAGAATATTTGGATGGTATTACATTAGATGAAAAAGTATTCCAAATGTCAAATGAAAATATAAATAATAAAGTTATCTTCCTAATACAGCTCAAGAATAAATTAGAAGAACTATTAAATTATATTAAAACTAAAGGATTATATCACTATGACATAAGCGCTTTAAATTTTATGCTTAGAAATAGTAATGATTTAAATACTTTAACCTTTATCGATGCTGAATCTTTTGACTATAGAAAGAAATTTATAGGAACTAGTGAGGAATTTGACAAGAAAATAAAACGTAAATTGGAACAACAATTACTAGGAAATATATTAACTCCTTTATCTGAGATGGAAAACAAAATAATAGATTATT
>JACMQJ010000622.1 GCA_014377055.1 Candidatus Sericytochromatia bacterium | reverse complement strand
TTTTCTGTTTTCGGTAATGTTTTCAGGTAAATCATCAATGCCTCCTAAATTAAGGCTATCAAAGGGAGTTTGAGATACGCCTCCATTCCTTGTTGAGAAGCCGTGTATGGTGTTTAAGTTTGGGCTATGAATCCAGTGCATATGGTTCAAATTAAGAAAACTGAACTACTTTTTATTTATCGATGATTATTCGACCAACTTGCGAATTCTTTTTGCCAATTTCTAAATCAAACAAAACAGCATTATTAACCATCATATTTTGATTTGAATAGAAAAAACATTTATTATCTTTTTCAATCAAAATTTCTTTTTCTATTTTATTACTTTTTATACTGAAATGAACTAACGCTGATTTACCAAATTCACATTTTTTAATATCACTTGGATCATAAGTGTCTAATGGGGTTAATGGATTTTTTTTATTGTCTAAATAAAAGAAATGCAAATCGTCATTCATTATTCCATAATTAAAATTCCGTTGTTTATTAGCAAATGCAACCAATGAACCACTTCTAGATCCGGCAAAAGTATTGTAGACTGTTGCGCGAGGTAATAAATATTGGTCAATAAGTTTGCCAGCTCTATCAAGTTTAGTCACTAATATGTCTCTACTAACGGTTGTCACGCCACCGCCAGACATTGGATCTCCTCCAGGATGTGATGGAGTTATTATAGCAGAGCCTGGCTCTCTACCAAATAATAGATGCGAAATGTTGTAATAATAATTAGGACTTTCTAGTAAGTCTACGTTTTCTAAGTATTGATCCGGACTATGTTTTTTATCGATAAACCCATAGTTTAATTTTGGAACTGATATTATTTTTGCTATAGAAGGTAAAAAGTCAAATTCATTTTTGTTTTCAAAAGATAAAGAGGCTAAATTAAATTGAACGTTAAATAGTTTTACTTTAGAATTTTCAACATTTACGGGTTCTGCCGAGTTAATCGAATATCTTAGAAATCCTGCAATAAATATTTTATTTTTAGCTTGATCAACTTTATAATCAATAGAAAAAGGAGTGGTAACGTTTAATCCTAAATTTTTGAGTTGAAAATTATTTGTTTTATTGTCAAGTGTTGCGAATCCAAAATCGGTATTTTTTTCTGATATTTTTTTTGTATAAGAAAAACATAAATCATTATTTATCATAAAGAACCGATTAATAATAATTTTCTCTTTCTCAACTAAGGGCAATAAATCAATTTCTTTATGATCTGTTTTTCCTAACAATAAATCAGAAATAGCATAGGCGTAAATCTTACTAAATTTAGGCGAATCAATTTCAATTAATACAGTCTTTTTGTCTTCAGATAGTTTGTAGCCAATAACAGGCTTGTTATAGCCAATAGTATTCCAATACCAACCACCTAATTGTACGGAAATATCTTTAGAGCTAACTAATGATTGAAATTTCGAATTAACATCTCCTTTTTCATTAACCGTTTTTACATTAATGTTTACTTTTTTGTCAGTTTTATTGTAACTACAGTAAAATACCACTAATTGATTATTGTATTCAAAACAAACAGGAGGCACGAACAGGGGGTGCACCAGAGCAGCCTTGTCCTCTTCACATATTTTTAAATCTTTTTGATACTCAAAATTTAGAGAAGTAACGCTATATTTTTCAATAAAATAAATTGATTCCTCGCCTTTATCTTTAATGCCGAGGTTGTATATAAAGTCTTTATTGGATGATATTTTACGGAAATTAAATGTTTGCTCTAGCTTTGGTCTATCTTTAAAATCAATAGTTACTTGAGATATTGATACATGAAAAGTAGATGATAAAATCAATAGGGATAGAATAGTTTTCAATTTCATAAAAATTGTTTATTAGGTTTATAATATATTTTAAATATAATGTTTATTTCAATTGGATTGAAACACAGAATGTATTCATAAAATATTTAGGGAAGGTTCGATTGAGGAGTAATATTGACTAGAGGATTTATAAGTTCTAAAAAAAATTTAATACTCCACATTCAAATCAAAACGTCGTTTAAGTTCTAATAAGGCGGGATTTTTTTCTGCCATCATTTTAAATTTATCATCAGGCTTGTAGGCTTTTACTTCGCCTGCTATTTCTGATACAACAATGTTTAATAAGGTTTGTCTGTTACT
>JACMQJ010000621.1 GCA_014377055.1 Candidatus Sericytochromatia bacterium | reverse complement strand
TCCCAAGTAATAATTTTTTTGAATCTATTTTTGATATTTCAACCACAGCTCATATTTTGGGTGGTTGTCCAATCGGTTACTCTCTTGATGATGGAGCTATTGATACAAAGTTTGAGGCTTTTAATTATCCAAATCTACATGTAATTGACGGTAGTATTATTCCTGCGAATCTAGGTGTTAATCCATCTCTAACAATTACAGCTATGGCAGAATATGCTATGTCGCAAATATCTGATAAAAAAGATAGAATCGAATTTACAAACAAATTTCCTGATATATCATCAGTAGATAAAAAGCCTAATTTGTTATTAAAGAATAAAAAAGCTTTAAGTATTAGTGCTGGACTGCTTTTGATGGTAGGAACATGTTATTTATCATATAATTTATTAAAAATAAAAAAGAGGAATTATGACAATACAAAAATATGAGCTAATCAGCTTCAAACTATGTCCATTTGTTCAACGCTCAGTAATAACATTAAAAGAAAAAGATGTTGATTTTAAAATAACATATATTGATCTAGCAAATAAGCCTGATTGGTTTTTAAAAATATCACCAATGGGTAAAGTGCCTGTTTTAAAAGTTGCAGATACAATCTTGTTTGAATCAGCTGTCATTAATGAATATCTTGACGAAGTTAATCCACCTCATCTTCATCCTCTTGACCCAATCAGAAAAGCACATAATAGGGCATGGATAGAGTTTGGATCTAATTTATTAATGATTTCGTATGTTATGTCTACAACTAAAGATCAAGAAGAATTTGAAAAAAAACGTATTGAGTTTATTAGCAAGCTTCCATATCTTGAAGAACAAATAAGCAATGGTAAGTATTTTAACAGTGATGTTTTTTCTTTGGTTGATACATCTTATGCTCCTTTATTTATGCGTTTGGATTTGATGGACAAAATGCACAAATTAGATTTGTTTAATGATTATCCAAAAATAAAAAATTGGTCTAATAATCTTTTAGCTAGAGATTCAGTTAAAGATTCGGTAGTAGAAGATTTTGAAGAACTATACAATCAATTTATAAAAAAACTTGATGGATATATTACTAAGTGAAAGATACTGTAAAAAAATATATTTTGGTTTTGGATCAAGGTACAACTAGCTCCCGAACTGTAGTTTTTGATTATCAAGGAAATATTGTTAGTCAGGCTAATAAAGAATTTAAACAAATATATCCTCAACAAGGATGGGTCGAACATGATCCAGAAGAAATATTTTCTTCACAAATGGAAACTTTCGATCAAGTTTTTGCTGACGGTAAGATTAAGGCTGAAGAGATTGCTGGTATTGGTATTACCAATCAAAGAGAAACTACAATCCTTTGGGATAAAAATACTGGTAAACCTGTTTATAATGCAATAGTTTGGCAATGTCGACGTAGTAAAGATATTTGTGAATCATTGACTAAAGAAGGATTTAATCATGAAATTAAATCAAGAACAGGTTTAGTTACTGATGCCTATTTTTCAGGTACAAAAATTAAATGGTTATTTGATACATATCCAGAACTAAAAGAAAAAGCAAATAATGGCGATATTATGTTTGGTACAGTTGATTCATGGCTTTTGTATAAGTTAACCAAAGGAAAAGTACATGCTACAGATGTTTCTAATGCTTCAAGAACCATGTTATTTAACATTCATGATTTAAAATGGGATCAAACTATTTTAGAAAAACTTGATATCCCAACAAAAATATTGCCTCAAGTAAAATCATCAAGTGAAGTATATGGTCAGCTTGATATTGGTTATCTTGGGATTGAGATTCCTATTTCTGGAATAGCTGGAGATCAACAAGCTGCATTGTTTGGACAAACATGCTTTGAAGTTGGTGAAGCCAAAAATACTTATGGTACAGGTTGTTTTATGTTGATGAATACAGGTGAAAAAGCAATTAATTCTGATTGTGGATTACTAACAAGCATTGCTTGGCAAATCAATGGTAAAACAGAATATATATTAGAAGGAAGTGTTTTTACTGCTGGAGCTGTTATTCAATGGCTAAGAGATGAATTGCAAATAATTAATCATGCTAACGAAACCGAAAAAATGGCAATGAGCGTTAAAGATAACCATGGTGTATATTTTGTTCCTGCCTTTAATGGTTTGGGTACACCTTATTGGAATATGAATGCAAGAGGTACTATTAGTGGTCTAACTAGAGGTGCAAATAAAAATCATATTGTTAGAGCTGCACTTGAGTCGATAGCTTATCAAACTAGTGAAGTTCTAGATTGTATGAAAAATGATGCAAATCTAAGCTCAATAAAATCTCTAAAAGTTGATGGTGGTGGCTGTGTTAATAATTTTTTAATGCAATTTCAAGCAGATTTATTAAATGTTGAAGTTGAAAGACCAAAAGTTATTGAAACTACCGCTCTAGGTGCTTGCTCCTTGGCAGGTCTAGCAATAGGTTTTTGGAAAGATAAGGAAGAGATTAAAAAGAATAGAGAAATAGATAATATTTTTGTTCCTACAAAAGATGATACTGATACAAAAAAATATTATTTAGGTTGGAAAGATGCTATTAATAGAGTTTTGAAGTAATATTTTTAAGTTTATTTAAGATTGTATCATGGACTAATGATTAAACTTAATGGTAACAGATAATTTAATATTTTCATCTGGTTATGACAGAAAAGAAATAGAGACTATTTCAATTTATAAATTTCGTATTTGAAATCAAGAGTAAAACCTTAAGACGTATATTCTAAAAGGAGATTAGACTTGTTGCAATGATTATTTTAATTAATGATATAGGTTATTATTTTCTCCCTTTTCTTAGTCCCTTCCTTTTCTCTTATTCCTTCCTTTGCAAAGGAAGGCTAGGATGGATTTATTCTTAACGCTATAATATTAATTTAGCAAATGCTTATAATCCCTCTAACTC
>JACMQJ010000620.1 GCA_014377055.1 Candidatus Sericytochromatia bacterium | reverse complement strand
TTGAATAGAGGGGCAATAATTTTTAATATGCCTGAACTAAAAATAAAAATAGCAGATGATAAAAAGGTAGTTATTAGTAAATATAAGCAAAACAGCTCAAGTCAAGCTATTATTTCAGAATTAATGGTTTTTGCTAATTCATTGATTGCTGAATACACTTATAAAAATAAAATACCTTGTATTTATCGTTATCAAGATGAGCCATCCGAAGTTATAGATTTTAATAGTGATATTAACCCTATCATCTTGATGTATAAACAAAGGAGATTTATGAAAAAATCTGAAACCTCAACGGTTGCTAACGAGCATCATGGATTGGGCTTAAACTCCTATACACAAATGACTTCACCAATTAGGCGATATAGTGATTTGGTTGTACATAGACAACTTAAGTCTTATCTTAGAACAGGAGAACCTTTTTATAGTGAGGAAAAAATAAAGGAAGTTATTAATTTTTCTGAACATTCTATTTATATTGCTAATTTAATCCAACGTACATCAAATAGATATTGGGTTTGTAAGTTTTTATCAAACTACATAGGTTGTAAAACTCCAGCATTGGTGCTTGATATTGTTGATGAAAGGTATCAAGTACAACTTAGTGATTATTTAATTGAATTACCTTTATTCAAAGAGCTTGGTGCAAAGCTAGAAATTGGTCAAGAAATAGAAGTAATAATTAAAGATGTACAAATAAGAAGAGGTTTTATCGCAATAAAGCTTTTAAAAGAACCTGATGAAGATGTAAAGAGTATTGAAGTATAGAATTTTTAACTACACACGAAGTTCTCAACAAGGGGTTCCAACCCTTTGTTATAGATACAGAAATTTTGTAAACCAATTATTTTTTAGCATATTAATGGTTTTTATTTTTTCTTGTAGTAAAGATGATACAGATAATAAAACAAATAAAAAAGCTGATGACTTGCAATCTTCATTTTCTAATTTAGAAATAAATGGAAATATCTCTAGTAATCAAAATTTTAAGTTAATAGCAAAAAAAGCAACTTTAAGTAAAGAGAATAATTTAATAAATTTAACTGGAATAAAGTTTTTTATTGAGAATAATAAAAAAATTGTCTATAAAATAGATTCAGAAAAAGGTAGTTATTCAAAGTTGAAAAAAATTATAATTTTGGAAAACAATCAGGCATCAACTAATAAAAAAATTAGTTTTTCTTCCAGAAAGATTAATTTTTTAGAAAATACATCTACAATTAGAGCTGATAAAATAGATTTAAATTATTATGAGCATAAGATATCAGCTCAATCATTAACTATAGATAAAGATCAAGCAAATTTTACGATGAAAAATGTGAGAGCTAAACTTAAATACTAAAAAAGACACATAATATTATGTGTCTTTTTTGCTTTATTTTTTTAATAGATCTCTCGAATAACTCATTATCCTTCATTGCTAAACTTGAGATCCTTAGTACCTCAGGATGACAATGTCACTCTGAGGCACGAAGAGTCTTTTAACTTACACCGAATATAACAAAAAGTTAGGATATGGGAGAAGTCTAATTAATACCCAGAGCTTGAAGTAGAGCTACCATAGTTATAACCACTAGCACTTGAACTTGAGTTAGTAGTTGCTGCAGAGAGTGATGCGGCAAATTTTAAAATCTGGGAATCTTTATTGCTGCTACCTTGGTCAGCTACATAAACAGCTCCACCTTCATCAACAGTTATTGCTACAGGTTTTGTTGCACTGCTAGAAAATGAAACACTTAATTGACCACTTGAAGTAAAT
>JACMQJ010000125.1 GCA_014377055.1 Candidatus Sericytochromatia bacterium | reverse complement strand
ATTTTTGGTTAATAAATTCGGGCAACAGTTCACTGTCTAGATTGGCACTAGCGACTAGATTTTGAATATTGGTAAAATTAACATTGGGACGCTTGATGAGTTCACGCAAATTGTATTCATGGCTAATTTCTGTACCAAGCTCTTTCAAAGCAACTTCTTTAGAAATCACTCCAGGATTAATCCAATTAGACTTCATTTTTTCTTCGTACAGAGCAATAGCTTCTTGTTTTTTACAGAAGAACTTCCACTGCTCATCGCCTACAAGCCCTAGTTCACGACCTTTTGGTGTGAGACGTTGGTCACCATTATCTTGGCGAAGATATAAGCGATATTCAGCCTTAGACGTGAAGAGACGATAAGGCTCTTCAAACAAGTCAGACTTGCTTGTAATGTCATCAATCAATACACCAATATATGACTCACTACGAGCAGGAACCCAAGATTCTTTACCAAGAACTTTTAAGGCTGCATTAGTTCCAGCAATAGCTCCCAAACATGCGGCTTCAATATATCCCGAAGTGCCCAAAATTGAACCAGACGCAAAAAATCCATTAATATGTTTGGATTCCAAAGTCCGGTTAAATTGATTTGCATGATAATAATCATATTCTACAGCATAGCCTGGAGCAGTAATATGTGCATTTTCCAACCCTGCAATAGAACGAATAGCTTCATATTGAGCATGAAAAGGCAGAGAAGTAGAAATACCATTAGGATAGTATTCGTGCACATTCAAGCCTTCTGGTTCCAGAGTTATTTGGTGACTATCTTTATCTGCAAAACGATCAATCTTTGTTTCCAAAGACATACAGTAACGAGGACCGTTTCCTGTAATGCCGTCTTCTAGATTCTTATTGAACATAGGAGATTCATCAAAAGAGGCACGGAAAATATCATGTGTCTTTTGATTGGTACGAGTTACCCAATTAGGAATTTGCTTAGGATGCATTGATTTATGACCACGAGGGCTAAACACAGCATAATCACCTGTTTCATGACCATCACCATATTCAGGAGTTAGTTTTGAAAAATCAATAGTGCGACCATCAAGGCGTGGTGGAGTACCAGTCTTTAGACGACCCATAGGTAGATTTAACTCTTTCAAACGGGCTGCCAATGATACAGATGCAGGATCACCTGCACGACCACCAGCAGTGTTTTGCAAACCTGTATGGAGCTTACCGTTAAGGAATGTTCCCGTTGTAAGAATTACAGCTTCGGACATAAACTCAATACCAAGCTTTGTACGGACACCAACTACGGTATTTCCATGAATAATCATATCTTCAACTTCTTGTTGAAATACATGAAGATTGGATTGTGCTTCAACTAATTTACGAACATTCATTTTGAACAGTTGACGATCAAGTTGGGCACGAGTAGACCACATGGCACGACCAGAAGATTTACCAAGGATTTTAGTTTGAAGGGAGGATTTATCGCAAGCAAGCAAAATATCTGAGCCTAAAAAATCTAAGTCCATAGCTCCGCAAGACCTCCCCATTGAGCCATAGCTAGGGTTGCAGGAGACCACACCGATGCTATCGATATTATGGGTAAGAAGTAATACTTTACGATCTTTAAGAATACGCGAGGCAAAAAGTGAGGCCTCGATCCCAGCATGTCCCGCCCCCACGATAATAATTTTATAGTCAGAAATTTTCATTTTATTTACTTGAATTTATTTATCAAGATGATATTATAGCATAAGCATTGATATATCAATCAAAACAGTTAATTTATATGGTAAAATAACCACATCCTTAATATAAAAACTATGATTATTAAAACACCAGAACAACACCTACAGGAAATAAGAAATAAAGCTATTATACGAGGAGGAAAACTAATTACTGAAAAATGGATTAATTACAAGTATCAATATGAATTTATATTTAAAGATGGAAGAAAATTCTTTTGAACATATACCTCAATGAAGTCTCATGGTTGGCTCTATAATATTGATGAAAATTTTAGAAGAGTTAATGGAAGAAAAAGATAGCTTTATTAAGTAAAAGATGCTCTTTTATTTGCAACCTCCTCTTTTACACCATTTTTTAATACATCTGATTTTTCTTTTTCAGTGAACCACTCAGGCTTGAAATTGATTTGAGGATAGTATTCAACGGCTCCATCTATTGCTCTTTGTGCATGAAGTAGTTCTTTTGTTTTCTTATCACAAATTGTTAATACAGAGATCTTCATTTTTATCCTTATAATTTGTTTGAATTACAATACATTTGTATAGTTTTAACTACTGATATTTTTTAATTAGCTAATATCTCCTAAGAAATATTTAAATATTAGGTAATTCAAAAAATTTACTTTTTTGCATTACAAATACTAACAAACAAATGTAAGAAACTGAGTGTTTGTTGGAATATATTTTTATTGTTCTCCTTCTATTATTTTTTTAAAATACTTATATAAACATCTGTTTAACTATGCCGTACACTATAAAAAAAATTAGTTACTTGGAAATGTTATTTTCTTAGTTTCTAAATTGGCAGATTTAACTTCATTAAAAATACTAATGTAAGGCATAGATTCATAAAGCTGATTACCCTTATCTAACATTTCTTGACCTAATCTCTCAAGATTAATTGTATACCTTAACATATCATGATATTTTAAAATTGTTTTTATTTTTTTATCTACACTATTCCAGAATAGTTTTTTATGATTATTCATCATACTTTTAAAAACTGTAAATCCCTCCTCTAAATCTTGGCAATTATCTTTTAATGAAATATGATTGCTATACTTATAAAATATTAATCCTGCTTGTGGCACTATATCTTCATCGTGCTTATATTGATAAATTCTGCTATCAATTTCTTTCTTGAAATAAATTTCATTACCACCTCTAAATATTGAAGCTGATGTTTTTACCATTTCCATAAAGCTTTTATTGGCAAGCTTATGTCCTATTCGGCAAATAGTGTGATGAATTAAGCTTTTAGTTGAGTTAGGAGACCCATAAGTAAAACCTGATAAATTAACCGATGTATTTTTTGCCTCATCAGAATTAAAAAACTCTTGAACCATAGCTCCTCCTAAGCTATGACCACTCACCTGCACATCCTGAATGTTATTTTCCTTCACATATTTCCAGACTGCACCTTCAAATGGTTTAAAACATTTATAAAACTCTTGCATGTCAAAATATGCATATGACACAAATTCTTTTAATTTTTTAGAATTAATATCTGTTCCTCTGAATGCAATATGCAAAGATTTTTTATTATTTATTATGGACTCAAATACTACTGCTCCTGCCAAGTTATCCCACGCTGTATAGTATCCTAATTGTGAAGTAAACTTGGTTTTATAAAAATTACTTTTTATTTCTCCTGATGAGGGTAAATCCAGCATAATTGGTGTAAAAACTCTAGCATTAAACTGTTTTAGTAACCTTTCGTAAGATTTCCTAAAAGTTGGCTGTTCTTGAACTTGTTGGATACTATGCGGCTGGAGCCATCTATTGGCTTTGTACACACCATACGATAGCATTGAATTCAAAAATGCTTTATCAATCTGTGTTAGTTCATCGTAGTCCATATTTCATATTGTAATATAACTCATATATAATACAAGAAATTATTCTTTTATCTATACGAATTTAATTTTATTTGAAAAGCTTTTCTTATCACTATTAACACTATACCAATCATCTTTTTCTGGTTTTGCAATAAGCCTATTTATCATCATGGATAGGCTTTTATCCTGACAGTTGTAGCCCCACAAAAATCTCCCACTTCCATCGCATCAGAGCTTGCTACTAAGATTTCTAGGCTTGACATTGTATTTTAAATACGTAGCTTTTTTGAAACTTTAATAGAGGATTCTTTAACCATTTTTGTTGCACTCAAAATTTGACTTGTATAGCACCAGCAAAAGCCTTCTTTTTCATCATTGAAACTAACTCCACTCATTCCATTTTTAATTTCTTCTTCAACTTCATCAATAATCCCTCTTCTATT
>JACMQJ010000124.1 GCA_014377055.1 Candidatus Sericytochromatia bacterium | reverse complement strand
TCACACTTGGACTTTTTTATTATTTAGATATTATTAAATAACCTTATATCCTTTTCAGTAAACCAGTTAATCTTATGTATTTTCTGCCAATATCATTACAGATTTGAAATATTTTTTTTGGTAGCTCATTTAAACTATTATTTACATTTTTAGTTATTTTTGGATCTGATGTTAATAGTAGAAAAAATATGTAAAAACTAAGGTCTTTTAGCCTATAGTTTTTAATTTAAAGCTTTTGACCTAGTGTTATCAGTAATTGTAGGGACGTTTAACTAAACGTCTCTTAGCTCAACAACATAGATAAATCTATATTAACTCTTATGGTTATTTATGCGTTTCATTATCTATACTGCTTATTTAGGTCGTTTAGTTAAACGCCCCTACGCCTTAATTGGAGAATGTTACAGCATTTTTAATCTCTTAGCTTAACACCTATGGCTTTTAGCCCCTTAGCTGAAAATTCGACCAATAAGATATGTCTAATTTAAGTAATATAATATATCAGATAGATGTAAAATAACAATCTCACTTTTCGATGAACTAACATTAACTTAATTTTATAAATAAAAAAGAGCTGTCACACATTAAAAGCTCTTTTTTTGTACTTTTTGTTAATAGCCAAAATCGTCTTGCTGACCTAAGCTTTGAGCAAGACTGGAAAATATTCCATCCATTTTTTCATCTTTTTTCTTCTTCTGTTGCTTATCATCTTTTTTATTTTTTTGCTGATTATCTTCTTTAGCTCTTTCAATTTTAGGATATTTATAATCCTGACTCGAAGGAGATCTGAAAACTTTGATGTCCATAGCATTAACTCCAAAATTTAACTTACTATATTGTTAATTGATATATAGTAACAAATTATAGAAAAAATTACTAGTTTAATTGTTATTTAATTGAAATAAAACTTGAACAACACAAATTTAACCTAGATATATAATAAAAAATATTTCCTATTACTTAGAAACTGGAACTAATGACTTTTCTTTGTCAGCAAATATATCTATTGCCTTTTTATAGTAAGATATGGCTTCCTTATGGTTTTTATTCTCATTGTAAATTTCGGCTAAGTCCTTGTACAAATAAGGATTCTTTGGATTGATACTAATTGATCTTTTATAACTCTGAATTGATTTTTCTTTTTTACCAATTAGACTGTATATAATACCCAGATTTTTGTATGCTTCATCGTTTTTAGAATTTATTCTCAAAGCTTTTTTATAATTTTCAATAGCGTCAGGATATTCTTTTTTTTGTTGATATATCGTTGCTAGATTAAAAAAACATTCCTCATTGGTTTTATCCAAAAGAAGATATTTATTATAATAATTAATAGCATTTTTAAAATCACCTTTGGCTTTATAGACATTACCTATATTGAGATAAGGATATTCATATTCGGGACTAGCTTTAATTGCTTTACGATAATATTCTATTGCTTTTGTATAGTCTTTGTAATGATTTAAATAAATAGTGCCTAGACCATTATAAGGATATTCAAAGTTAGGATTTATTTCGATAGCACGTGTATAATACTGAATTGCATTCTCATATTCACCTAGCTTATTGTAGATGTTACCCAAGCCATTATATGGATATTCATCCTTTGGATTAATAATAATCATCTTTCTATAACATTCTACAGATCTTTCATATTGTCCTATCTCAAAATAAATTATTCCGAGTGCATTATATGAGAAGTCATCTCTTGGATTGAGCCTAAGTGACATATTGCAATACTCAATAGCTTTATCATAATCTTTTAGGGTAAAATAAACCATACCAAGTCTATAATAGGCAGAATGATAATTGCGATTTAGTTGAATTGCTTTTTCATAGTATTCAATAGCCTTAGAATAATTGCCTGCTTCATCAAAAAAATCACCATAATTTTTCCAAAAAATATCAAATCTACTTTGTGAAGAAGCAATAGAAGACGAAATATTAATTGTTTCTTCCTGTTTAATAGGGTCGCCTAACTTACCCATAGACTCGGATAAGCCTGCAAGTGACTTGTAAGTATAAGCTTTATTATCTATAGCTTTTTTAAAGGCTTTAGCAGCCTTTTCATATTTTTCATCTTTATATAGCTTTAAAGCAATTTCATAGTAACCCATAAAAAGTATCAGCCTTCAATTTATTAATGCTAAAAGAACATTTTTTATTTAAATATGCATATTTAGGTTATATACAAACTAAATTATAAACGACTTGATTATAATTAATACACAAAGTTAAATTGATTTAAAACATTAATAGAAATTTGTATATTAAATTTTGTAATTTTAACTATATTGTTTTAAAAAAAGTAATAGAATACCATACTACTTAAAATATATATATTAAACAAAAACCATGTTTAATTTTAGGTAAAGTTTTGTATAATGAGATCTTAAATTAGGTTGACACCATTGTTTTAATGGGGTTAATATTATATGTGAATAAGTATTATCTAGCTTTATGGCTTTTATTTTTTTAATCAGTCGTACTTAATACTAGTTTTTTATGAAGTTCAGGCGGAACTTCTGAGGCGTAATTTAACAGTTAAATAAATGTATGCTTCAAAATCAATATAAGATTACTTATATACGAGCGTCAAATGTGAATTATTGTTGTTGTTAGGGGTGAAGTCAGTTGCCTACGATTAATCAGTTATTGAGAAAAGAAAGACAGAAAGTTTTAGTTAAAACTAAATCTCCTGCCTTAAAAAATTGTCCTCAAAAAAGAGGTGTTTGTACAAGGGTTTATACCACTACCCCTAAAAAACCTAATTCTGCACTTAGAAAAGTTGCTAGAGTTCGTTTAACAAATGGTATAGAAGTTACAGCATACATACCAGGTATTGGTCATAACCTACAAGAACATTCAGTTGTTCTTATCAGGGGTGGTAGAGTAAAAGATTTACCTGGCGTTAGATACCATATTGTTAGAGGAAAGCTTGATACATCTGGTGTAAAAGACAGAAATCAAAGCAGATCAAAATATGGAGCAAAAAGACCTAAAAAAGGTGCTGCTGCAGCTGCTGCAACTAAGAAGAAAAAATAGTTTTTTAAAATAGAGTTGTTATTCAGGCTTTTTGAGTCTGAGTAACTTTTGAATTTATTTATTATTAGGAAGTTTAATTATGCCAAGAAGAGGAAAAATTGTAAAACATCTGCCTAAGCCAGATCCTATGTTTGACAATGTTGTTGTTTCAAAATTTATAAATAATCTTATGTTAAAGGGAAAAAAAACCTTAGCTGAGAATATTTTTTATAATGCTGTAGATTCAGCTAAAGATAAAGTAAAAAAAGAACCACTCGAAGTGTTTCAAACAGCTTTAAAAAATGTTACACCTTTGATCGAAGTTAAAGCTAGACGAGTCGGTGGTGCAACATACCAAGTACCTTCAGAAATAAAGGGTGATAGAGGAACTGCTCTTGCTATGAGATGGTTAATCGCTAATGCAAGAAAGAGAAACGGAAGATCAATGATCGAAAAACTATCAGCTGAATTTGTTGATGCTGTTAATGGTGTTGGTGCTTCAGTTAAGAAAAAAGAAGATACTCATAAAATGGCTGAAGCTAATAGAGCTTTTGCACATTATAATTATTAAGCTCGCTACAGGGAGTTATTGGAGATTATGGCTAGGAAATTCGAACTTAGTAAAGTTAGGAACATAGGTATTGCTGCTCATATTGATGCAGGTAAAACCACAACTACAGAAAGAATTCTATATTACACTGGTGAAGTCCACAAAATAGGTGAAGTTCATGATGGTGCAGCAACAACCGATTATATGATACAAGAACAGGAAAGAGGTATTACAATTACTTCTGCTGCTATATCATGTGAGTGGAAAGAACATAGAGTAAATATTATTGATACACCAGGTCACGTGGACTTTACAATTGAAGTTGAAAGATCTTTAAGAGTTTTAGATGGTATGATTTTTGTTTTCTGTGCTGTTGGTGGTGTTCAACCTCAATCAGAAACAGTTTCAAGACAAGCTAATCGTTATCATGTACCAAGAATGGCGTTTGTTAATAAAATGGACAGAGTTGGAGCTAACTTTTTTAGAGTTGTTGAACAGGTAAAATCAAAATTAAATATGTACCCAGTTATTATTCAGTTACCAATTGGTGCTGAAGATCAATTCAAAGGTATTGTTGACCTTATAGAAATGAAAACCTATATCTATAAAAATGATTTAGGTACAGATGTAGAAGAAACTGATGGTGTTCCTGAAGATTTAAAAGATATGGCTAACGAATATAGAGAAAAAATGATGGAAGCTGCTGCCGATGTTGGTGGTGATGAACTCATGGAAAAATATCTTGAAACAGGCGAATTATCCAAAGAAGAAATAATCCAAGCATTAAGAAAAGGAACTATTGATTGTAAAATCATTCCTATGACTTGTGGAACAGCTTTTAAAAATAAAGGTGTTCAATTACTTCTTGATAACGTAATTACCTTAATGCCTTCGCCAATGGACGTACCAGCTATCAAGGGTATTAATCCTGATACACAAATAGAAGAATTAAGACATGCTGACGATAGCGAGCCATTTTCTGCATTAGCCTTTAAAATCATCAGTGATCCATTTATTGGAAGATTGACATTTATTAGAGTTTATTCAGGAACTTTAAAAGCAGGTTCTTATGTATTTAATGTAACTAAAGATAAAAAAGAAAGAGTTTCAAGACTTGTACAGATGAGAGCGGCTAACCGTATTGAACTTGATGAAGTTAGATCCGGTGATATTGCAGCAGCTATTGGTTTAAAAGATACAATCACAGGAGATTCATTAACTATCGAAGATAAACCTCTTTTACTTGAATCAATCGTTTTCCCTGTGCCAGTTATAAATGTGGCAATTGAACCAAAAACAAAAGCAGATCAGGATAAACTTGGTATGGCTCTTTCTAGACTTGCGGACGAAGATCCTTCTTTTATAGTTTCACAAGATCATGAAACCAACCAGACAATTATTGCTGGTATGGGTGAGCTTCATTTAGAAATTATTGTCGACAGACTTTTGAGAGAATATAAAGTAGAAGCTAATGTAGGTAAACCACAGGTTTCCTATAGAGAAACTGTTACCAAAACACTTGATAGTGTCGAAGGTAAATTTGTTAGGCAAAGTGGTGGTAAAGGTCAATATGGTCACGTTGTAATCAAGTTAGAACCAAGCGAAGCTGGAAAAGGTTTTGAATTTGTTAATAAAATTGTTGGTGGTGTAATTCCAAAAGAATATATCTCATCAGTTGAAAAAGGAATTAAAGAAGCTTCTAATGGTGGAGTTATAGCTGGTTATCCAGTAATTGATTTTAAAGTTACACTTTTTCATGGTTCATATCATGATGTAGATTCGTCTGATATGGCATTCCAGATAGCTGGTTCGATGGCTTTTAAGGAAGCTGTGAATAAAGCAAAACCTGTTTTACTTGAACCTGTGATGAAAGTTGAAGTCGTTGTTCCTGATATAAATATGGGTGACGTAATTGGTGATTTACAAGGTAGAAGAAGAGGCATTCTTGAAGGAATGACCGCTGATCCATCAGGTGGCTTACAAGTTATTAATTGTTTGGTACCATTATCAGATATGTTTGGTTATGCGACTGAATTAAGATCAATGACACAAGGTAGAGGAACATTCACCATGGAATTTGCAAAATACATGGAAGTTCCTAAGAGTATCGCTGAAGGAATTATGCAAGCTCATAAAGAAGCTAAAGTTTAAATATTAAAAGGATAAAATAATGGCAAGAGAGAAATTTCAAAGAAATAAGACTCACGTAAATATTGGAACAATAGGTCACGTGGATCATGGTAAGACAACATTAACAGCAGCAATCACAATGACATTAGCTGCAGTAGGTGGAGCTCAAGTAAGAAACTATGCAGACATAGATTCAGCTCCAGAAGAAAAAGCCAGAGGTATTACAATTAATACCGCTCACGTAGAATACGAAACAGAAACAAGACATTATGCCCACGTAGATTGTCCTGGTCATGCGGATTATATCAAAAATATGATCACAGGAGCAGCTCAAATGGATGGTGGTATATTAGTTGTATCTGCTGCTGATGGACCAATGCCTCAAACCAGAGAGCATATATTGTTGGCTAAGCAAGTAGGTGTTCCATCACTAGTAGTATTTCTAAACAAAGTGGATCAAGTAGAAGATCAAGAATTACTAGATTTAGTGGAGATGGAAGTGAGAGAGTTATTAACTTCATATGGATTTCCGGGCGATACACTTCCAATTATTAAGGGGTCAGCATTAAAAGCTTTAGAGGGCGATACTTCAGAAATCGGCCAGCCATCTATTCAAGCTTTGATGGATGCTGTTGACAATTACATTCCAATTCCACCTAGACCGTTAGACAAGCCATTTTTAATGCCCATTGAAGATGTGTTCTCAATTTCTGGTAGAGGAACGGTTGTAACTGGAAGAATCGAAAGAGGTGTTATTAATATTAATGATGAAATGGAGATTGTTGGTTTAAAGCCGACTCAGAAAACCATTTGTACTGGTGTTGAAATGTTCAGGAAGTTATTAGACAGAGGTGAAGCTGGCGATAACGTTGGTATTTTACTCAGAGGCACAAAAAGAGAAGATGTTGAAAGAGGTCAAGTTCTGTGCAAATCAGGTTCTATCACTCC
>JACMQJ010000619.1 GCA_014377055.1 Candidatus Sericytochromatia bacterium | reverse complement strand
TTGATTATTCCACCCATTAAAATAATTTTCAGTGACTATTTTCCCGTGATGAACAACCATAAAGCCAAGTGAGTTATGTTGTTTAGCGTATTCTATAACCTGATTTATTGCTTCTTTAGATATTTCTGATTCGCCAGATTTTGATATTTCTAAATCCTTATTATCGCCATTAACTTTAACTTTTGGTGTATACCATTTATATTGCTTTATTGGCTCACTAAAAGGGAAACTTAAAGCTCTAAAATAATAATTGGGGTCAAATATAGGATCGCTGTAAGACCCTGATAATAAAACTAATGACGTTGTACAAATAATTGAAACAGTTATTGCTTTTTTTAAAAATTTAATCATTATTACTTCTTGGTATTTTTATAATATCTAAATTAAGTTTATTATTATTTGAACATTTAGACAATCTAAGATTTATATATTTTACTAATTTTTTTAAATATCATCTTTTTGTAATTGACATAATACAAATGGATCTACAATTAAACAATTAAGCTTTTGCTCAATCCATTCCATCAACATTTCTGGTTCTGGTTTACTAAGTTTATTTTCATTAAGTAATTTGCCAATAGCCAAAGAATCATTTGTAGCTATCTTTAAAGCAACATCCGACAACTCAAGATCGTCAGTTAAATAAATAAGAGTTCCACGTTTAGCAAATACACTTAAATCATTCCAGTTAGCTGGCCCTATTTCAGATTCTAGTTTTTCTTTTAAATCCATCATAAAAAGTCCATAAAATAATAAATATAGATTATATCTTAACTGCAAATTCTAAATTTATACTAACATTTTTAAACTATTCTCTCAATGGAATAAATTTTAAATTCTACTTCTACTCTAAAGAGTCCATTATACCTATTTTACAGAAAAATTAATTTCTGAATACACTTGATAAAAATAATTTATTGAATCATATAAAATAATATCTCTTTTCTCTAATGATTTATTTCCTTGTTGGTCTTAAAAAGGTTTGATAAATTTTATTTTATAGATACCTGATTTAACTTTGTTATTAATTCTAAAGCGAACATTTTTATGGTCAGATGATGATAAAAATGTCAAGTATTTAGTTTTATAATCAAAAATTGTCCCGTCTAAACTGTAAATTAGCTGTAAATTATTTTCTACAATATCTCTTTTCACAGGTTCATCAAAAGTTAGATTAATATCCAAACTATCATTTTTTAAATCTTCTAAACTAATAAAGGTGTTATTAGCAGGAAAAGTGATAAATTTATTTTCTTGAAGAACACCAAAATCAGTGAGATTATCTGATTTTTGATTTAATAGTTTTAAAGAATTATTATTTATTTTAACACTAGTAATTTCTGGATTATCTTGTAAAAAATAATTTTTATCTTGAGAATCTAAGTTACCACCAAAATTGTATATATTTTGTGTTTCTATACCTGAATGTAAATATTCGACTCTTTTTCTTGTTGTCCATCCTTTTTTAGAAGCTGATATTTCAATTCCTACTCCTGGAGGAACATTTGAAAATAAATATTTAGAGTTAGAATCATTATTAAATTTACCTATCCAATTAATCCAAAAAGGATTAACTGATTTAGCACTAAATTCAACATCACTTAAAACATTTTGATTAATATCAAATACATCTCCAGCACACGAAGTAAGCTCTTGAATCTCACCTGTTCCTATACTACGTGATAAATAGTCATTCTGAACTTAAATAGTTATTTTTGACTCAATATTATTATCTTCTGATGAAATAGCTTTTATTATTGTCGTTCCTAACGAGTGTGAATAAATTAGACCATCGTTAGTTATATTTAATATTTCAGGATTTAGGCTTTTCCATATAACATTATTATTTTGTGAGCCATCAGTTTTAGTCACTGTTCCTATAACCTTGACTTTTACGTTTGGCTTAAAAGCTCCTATGGATAAATCATAGTCAAATCTCCAGCTCGAATAACTTTTACTTTCAGAAGGTATAATTTTTACATTTATGACTTTATTGCTTGAGTTTTGTTGAGTAATTGGAGAGCTAGTAGTACTTAAAGTAGGTGAATTAAAGACTGGAGAAGGAGATATTTTTATCTCAACTTTATCAGGTATTTTTACAAAACAAGAAGAATAAGAAAGTAATACAAATACAGTTAATAATATATGTTTTCTTATTTCTATCATTTTATTAGTGTAGCACTAGGAGTTGGTGAAGGTCTTGATGGAAGTAAAGGCGAAATACCATTATTATTGGCATGATAAAACCGTTCATCTATAAGCGTATATTTTCCTACATCAATTACCCAATCTACAGTTGGGTAGAAATCATATTGGATATCAGCTATTTGAATACTAAGGCTTGAAAGTATATTAAAATAATGAACAAGTAGATCAAAAAAGTCAGATATAACTGATGCAGACCACATTGAGCTAAAAACTATTTTTTGAATAGGAAGTTTTGTTAGTTTATTTTTATTTGAATTCTTAATATTTTTATATAAATTAAACAAACTATTAGAGAGAGGAAATGTAAGTAGTTGAAAGTAGGGATAGACTGGAGAGACTTGAGCTGTATACCTATAATCATAATTTTGGAATATTAAGTTATATTTATATTTCTCTTCGTAAGATAATTTATCTCTTGGTTCATAAGACACATATGTAAAATATTCTATATTAAATCTATTATTTATTACAGCATCTAAAATTAATCTTCCTCCTACATCTAACATACCGTCAACAATATTTATTCCATTATAAGTTTTATCAAGGTCAAAAATAGTAAAATCTGCATATTCGTGTTTAAGGTTTATTTTTTCTTCATTAGAAAGTTCATCATAACTTTCTTTAAAAACCATAACTTTTCTAGGATATTTTATTTTTCTTAGCTCAGTATTACCTATATCTAGTGTTCGATTGTCTTCACTTGGATATAATCTAATATTAGGTTGTTCCAGATAAGTATCAATAATAATAAGAACTTTACCATTATAACCTGTATTATTTTTAATAACATCTGATTTTGTGAAGAAATCATAACCATGAATTGGTTGTTCTGTATTAACTATAGACTCAACTGGTGAAGTTGTCATAACTGCTGCTGCTGGTGCAATAGTTTGTACTGGTGAACTAGAAATAATAGAAGGTGATGATAATATACTACTTGATGGTTTTATTGAAGAATGTATAATTTCTGTTCTAATACCATAACTACAGGCAGGTAATATAAGCAATAATATTAATATGTATTTCCTTATTTCTATCATTTTATCCTTAATAAGAGATATTCCGTTTATAATATCTACCTAACTGTAATTTTGATTTATTATTATGGTAAATTATTTTTATTCGCTGCAACATTTCCATTTGCATCAATCGTTATTATGTGGTTATAAACATATTGATAACTTTTCGTTTGGTCATTATTATTAGCACCATAACTACCAGCAGAACCACTAATATCATTAAATACTATGTTATTATCTTTTTTCACTTGAAATCCCCATGTATAACCACCACTGTAATTGTAAGTTTTGAATGTAAAATTATTATTACCTGCTGAGATCATTGAAGTAACATCAATATACCCTGTATCTTGACTATAATAAGCTGTTGCTACATTATTAAGGTTTACATAGGCATAACCTGTATCATCAATATTATATATTCTCACATACCAACGACTTGGAACATTTGTGGATGGTTTTTCTTTCATTTGAGCTAATTCAAAATCTTCAATAGGAGCAATAGTCAAACTAGGGTTAATAAAATTTCTATCTCTTGCTAACCAACCTGTAATAGTTACTTTTTTACCTATAAAACTAGAGTAAAGATTTGTGTAATCTTTAGTTAGTTTGAGTGTATTATAAAAACTATTATTATCTGAGTCAGGGTTAACAGTATTATTTGAATTATATATGCCTGTTATAGTAATAGACTTTTTTGCTCCAACTCTTATATCTATTATTGAAGCTAAAGCATTAATTGCTTTTTGATTACTCCCAGAAGGAACTCTAAAATCACCATTAATAGGAAGGTTATAGCCCCTTTCAAGTAAAATTTTCTTTATATCTTGACCATTAAGATTTTTATTCCAACTCTTAAGTAGTGAAATCACTCCAGCAACTATCGGAGTTGAAAAGCTTGATCCTTGAAGACTTTTAAAATCATAGACAGAATTTGAAGTATTGGGTTGTGGTAAAAAAGTATAAGTACCCCTCCCATTTGCCCATAAATCCACTGACTTACCATAATTAGATGACGCAAAAGGATTAAGTATCGGAAAACTTGCTCTCCTTATACTTGAAGTACTATTAGTATTATATATCTCATAAGCACCTACAGTTATTGCATCATCACAAATAGCAGGTAGATAAGTATCAGCATAATCGCCATTATTACCTGCACCCACAACAACAGGTATTTTTAAATCTTGGCTATAATAACTTATAAAATTATTTAAATAGTATTCTAATGGATTATTAGAGAGCCTTCCAGTTTTCTTAAATACTACTGAGGTTGAATTAATGCAATTTGAACAATTAAATGTTTGTAAATGAGCCCAGATTGAGTTTTGTAAAGATAAAGCCGTACTTATACTTATTACATCTACTTTTCTCTTCTCATAAGAAGAGCCAAATGTTAGATAATCATTTACTTTTGAAATAGCTAATAAAAATGTATAGTCATCAATTGTGCTTTTAGAATTGTAGGCAATAGGTAATATTTTAACTTTTGGTGCCACTCCAGATATATGTGAAAAATCATCTGATGTAGAAGCAATAATCGATGAAACTTCAAAGCCATGAGCAGGAGGATTTACAAGTGTATAATTTTTTTTGATTTCAGTGTCATTATAGCAAGCTCCTCGATATGCTACTTCATTATATACGCATGCAGTATTTAATTTATTTTGTAGCTTATTTGGGTAGCAATCAGGTGTAACAGCAGAAGCTAAATTAGTTGGTACGTCTATATTTGTATCAGAAGTAGAAAAAACAAAGTTTCCATTTGGATATTTAATTTTACTTGGGTCTTGACCACTCCTAACTTGCTGACAATAAGTCTTATATTCATTATAATCATTAATTAATAACTCTGGTTTGTAAATAACTCTGTCCTTAAAATCCTTATATTTATCTATTGTCCCAAATCCCGAATCAATAATAGCAACAACAGAGTCTTCTCCTTGTGAACGACTCCATGCTTTGGTTATCTCTGGTGAAAAAGGACTTTTATTAACTAACCATTCTAAATCAGTTGATTTTGTTCCTGTAGAGGATTCTTCATTTGTTACAATTTCATCTACACCTGCACCCGTGTTCGATGTAGTAGCAGGAATCGGGAAACTCGCTACCGACTGTTGATAAGCAGGATGATTAAAAGAGACACCTGAAACTATATCAGAGCTATTAGCAAAAATATCATAATATACAGCAACAGTCTTAAGTGCATCAATAGACGAAAATGTCATTGATTCTGTTGAAGGTGAAGCAATTTGATTTGTCTTTTGAATATTTTTTGAAATGTTATTAACTAAATCAGGATTATCACCCAAACCAACAAGAGCCATAAGAGTATCATCTCTAGTGACAAATGAATTAAATAAGATTGCATTATACCTTTTTAAAAAAGTACTAAGCTTTGTATTATAATCTCCAGAAAACTCAACAACCATCCTTCCTGTTAATATCTGTTCTTCCACTCCATTGACTAGACAAACAGATATTTTAGTAAAACCTTCACCCTGTTTGACCTTCATAAGGTGAAAGACCGCCTAAACCAAGATCAGAAGCACTAGGGTCAAAAACATTTTTATCATTTGCTTGAATATGATCTTTTTGAGTTGCATTCTTTCCAAGAGCTTCGCTTCGCCTAATTATAGTACCTGCTGTATCATTACTCTCAACAACAGCAACTGTAATCTTACTTTTTTGATTACCTCTCAATTTTAAAACTAAAGTATTATTTTCATTGAGAATTAATGAATCTCGAACTATCTCATTCTTATTCTTAAAATCATCATTTTTTAACCAATCATAGTTATTAATATTGATTACACCTGTAACATCATCATTATCTCCATGTTTTTCTCCTGATTCTCTCTTAATATAGAGAACATACCTTTTTGAAGTATCTAATACTTTAAAATCCCTTTTTATATTAAGTTCATCTTCTTTTTTAGGAATGGTAAATGTTTCCTGAAAAGCCACAACACCCTGTGGTATTGATTTTATGCTAAATCCTGAATCAGATTTTGAAAAATCAAGATCTATAACTTTTCTTGGATTAATAAGTTTACCACCTATTTTTTCTATCAAACCAGTATCTATTTTTAGTGAAACAGCACCAGTATAAGGCGTATTATTTGTATTTGACAATAATGTATTTTGCTGGTTAGCTGTTGTAGTGATTGTCGGCGGAGAGCAACTTATAACTGTAGCAAGAGTTAATGTTAGCGAAAAACAAACTATTTTTTTAAATATATTATTCATGTGTTACCTCCTTAAAATAATTTATAAATATACCCGAAAGGGCTACTGTAGCTTACTGTGTGGCTGGTTGTTTTAGCAAATAGCTTTGGATCTGGGATAGCAATTATTGTTTCAAAAATACCATCACTACTAACACTTGTATAATTTCCAAAGCCAAAACCTTGATTATCAATAGTCGAATAAGAAAATTTTGGGTAAATCATAAAATTTTTACCTGTAAGCTTCAAATTTATCGGTAAACCTTTTTTATCATTTATAATTGTAACATTATCTATACTAGGGGTTAGATTAATATTATCTGGTATTTCTGGTGTCCCAATATTTATTAGTACATCCGAAAAATAGTTTCCAGCAATAAATGTTAGTTTATGTAAACCTTTCAAGTAAAAATCACCAACAAACTTTGAATCCCACCTAAGGTTAATACTAGTTTGTGATGTGCTTAAAACACTTCCTAAAATTACATTATCAATTAAAACTCTTAGCTTAGGTTTATTATTTAAGAATGATTCTTGAATCAAACCAGCCTCATAAGTCCAAGCCATATTTTTCATTTCTAATTTTGGATTAGTTTTAAAAAGACCATTTAGAGTTAAGTTAATATTTTTTGAATTATAATTTGGCTTTATAGAATCAGTAGAGTTTTTGCCAACAATACTTTTTCCAGAATCGGTAAGAATTACATCATCAATTCTTATTATAGGTTTTTCATTATTGTCATCATGATCCTGCTTATCATCTGATAATTTTTGAACTCCTGATAAGATCTTATCACTATCCACCAATATTTTAAAACCATTGTCAGGTTTAGTTAAAGGCTCTAATCCTTCTACATCAACAATAATATTTTTATCTGATTTGGATATATTATTTGATTTATCATCATTATTTAGCATCTGGTTTGGAAGGTTGTTACAAGATGTAAGAGCTAAAATTAGTGAATTAATAACTAATAAATTTATTTTTTTCATGATACCTCTTTTAATTTAATATTGCTATAACAAAAAAGTTTTTTATGCCTCCATACACAAAGAAATAGATTCTATTATGATATTTTGCCATCATGACGGACATTTATTGAGTTCTTAAATGTGTCCTAAAAATTTAGTTTTAACTGATTTAATATTTTTATTGTAACATACGAAATAATACCCCCCCCCCTTAGATTAACAGCCTGTTAACTAAGATGTAACACAACTTTTTAAATCACAAAAGAGTAACTTGATGTTTATATAAAATACCATCTAATCTTTTTTAATAGATGACTATAGAGTTTTTTAAAAGAAAAGATATAACATTATCTTATTATTAACTAATGTTAAAAACATGTTTATCATTAAAATATATTAAGTTTAAAAAGTGTTCCTTTTTATTAAAAAATATAAATAAGAACTAAGTAAAAATTAGATTTAAAGTTGCAAGTAAAACTATAATAAATAAGAGTACCACGTTTAGCAAATACACTTAAATCATTCCAGTTAGCTGGCCCTATTTCAGATTCTAATTTTTCTTTTAAATCCATCATAAAAAGTCCACAAAGTAATAAATATAGATTATATCCTAATGGTAAATTCTAAATTAGGTGAATATTTTAAACAATAATTAAATGATGTTCTATTATTCAAAAATAGTTAAATTAGATATAATCTATATCACAATTATAAAAAAAACATTTGTAGATACACAACATTGATATATAAAAAATTATTAAGAAAAATTATAGCAAAATCTGATAACTGGAATGCTTTTAGTAAAGCATTAAGCGATTATGCTGATAAATCAAAAAAATCTAAAGAAGGATTTGTAGATCTAAATAACCTATTTACAACTTTTGCAAAGTATTACTTTTTAGCTGACCCTGTTACTAAATCGTTATATAAAAATGTTTGGTTATTTGAAGAGATACCAAAAGATTTAAAAAATAAGCTTAAATTAAGAGAAAGTAAGCAAGATACATCTTTGTTATTAGAAGATAAAAAAGGATTTTTTACTATTGTCAAAACAACTTTTGGCACAGACCAAAATAATACCCAACTTGATCAAGAACAATTGGATAATTTACCTTCAAGAATAAAAAATCTTATTAGTAATACTATTGCTGAAAATTACATAATTTTTACTAATTCAGAAAACAGTCTTAGTTTTGACAATTCTAAAATTAAAATGGTTACATTAACTGAACTAAAAAATATTAATAAAATAACTTTTGCTAATATAAAATCATCCATCAAAGCAGATCCCGAATCATCAGAAAAAAATCTTAGAAAATCTTTTGCTCTATATAAATATAGTTGGAAAGCAATACAAATGGTTTGGGAAACAAGTCAAAGCCTAACAATTATGCTAGCAATATTAACATTAGTTGGAGGTTTGTTACCTGCTGTTATGGCATATACAGGTAAATTAATTATTGACTCTGTACTAATGGCAAGTAAGTCGGGCGTTACTTTAGAAGCAATATTATCTTTTTCTGAGCCTGCACGGTTACCATTTTTATATCTGATATTAGAAGCTTTTATTATAATATCTCTTGAAGGTGTTAGAAGAGGTCTATCTATTTCACAATCATTACTTAGAGCTTTATTAGGTCAAAAAGTAAATGTCATGATTTTAGAAAAAGCATTAACTCTTGATTTAGCACATTTTGAAGATTCAGAGTTTTATGACAAAATGACAAAAGCTAGACGTGAAGCGTCGAGTCGACCACTAAGCTTAGTTAATAGAACTTTTACATTGATACAAAGTATTATCTCTTTGGTTGCTTATGGGGCTTTATTAATTAAGTTTTCAGGTATAGCTGTTGCTATTTTGGTTATTACTTCTATTCCTTCATTTATTGCTGAAACTAAGTTCGCCAATCAAGCATTTAGATTATTTAGCTGGAGAGCACCTGAGTCAAGAGAACAAATTTATCTTGAAACCCTTATAGCACGTGAGGATCATGCCAAAGAAGTAAAATTATATCAACTTGGTAAAATGATGCTTGATAGATATAAGGAGATTTTTGTTAGACTTTATAGTGAAGATAGAGATTTAACTATTAAAAGAGGATTATGGGGTTATTTATTTAGTTTAATGAGTAGTATTGCTTTTTATGGGGCTTATGCTTGGATTGTTATTGAAACTGTTGTAGGTAAAACTACTCTTGGTGAAATGACCATGTATTTAACTGTATTTCGTCAGGGACAATCAACTTTGTCTGGTGCTTTAAGCTCAGTAGGTGGTATGTATGAAGACAATTTATATTTATCAAGTCTATATGAATTTTTGGAACAAAAAATGCCTGATGAAAATAAGAAAAAAAATATTATAAATCAAATTAATCTTGAAACTAAATTAAAAGACGGTCTTAGATTTGAAAATGTTTCTTTTACCTATCCAGGTAACGCAAAACCAGCTTTGAAGAATGTTTCATTACATATAAAACCTGGTGAAAAATTAGCTATTGTTGGTGGAAACGGTTCTGGTAAAACAACTCTAATTAAACTTATGACAAGGTTATATAGCCCTGATAGTGGCAGGATAATTCTTGATGGACAAGATTTAGAAGATTGGGATATGGATACTCTTCATAAGAGAATCGGGGTAATATTTCAAAATTTTGTCCACTATCAATTTACAGTTGGTGAAAATATCGGTGTTGGTGATGTAAATAATATGAATGATGAAAAAAAGTGGCTTGAATCGTCAGAAAAAGGAATGTCATTACCATTTATAAAAGATATGCCTGCAGGTTTTAAAACTCAACTTGGTAATTGGTTTAAAGGTGGTCAAGAACTATCTTTGGGGCAATGGCAAAAAGTTGCTTTATCAAGAGCTTTTATGCGTGAAAATGCTGACATACTTGTTTTAGACGAGCCAACATCTGCAATGGATGCAGAAGCTGAAGTAATGATCTTTGAGCGTTTTAAAGCATTAACCAAAGATCAAATGGTTTTACTTATATCACATCGTTTTTCTACAGTTCGTATGGCGGACAAAATAGTTGTTATGGAAAAAGGAGAGCTAATAGAATCAGGAACACATGAAGACCTTTTGAAAGAAAATGGTCGATATGCTCATTTATTCCACTTACAAGCAGCAGGTTATCAATAAAATAATATTAGGAATATCATTTTTAAATTTTTTATTTAATTACTGAGATCTTTACTGTAAAGGTTTTTTAAAAATTAATGTTAAATTTAAGCTTGAAACTATTGCCTATTTTTATAGAAAACTATTAGAATAAAAAGTTTATATATCATCAGAAATGGTTACTATTACAAGTTTTAAGCAATTAATTAAAATTTAACTAGTTTGGTGTGCCGAATGATAAAACCCTAAAAATCATTAAAGATGCATTCTCTAAAAACTCTTTCTTCCAATCTCTCAGACTTTTAGGATCTACTCCATATTCCGAAGCTATTTCCAATATTGTCTTTTCTTCTCTGATTGATAATAATACCAATTTTGATTTGAAATTAGCATCATATACATTCTTACTTCTTATCGCTTTTTATGACCTCTCTTTAAATTTATACTAACATTTTTAACCTATTCTCTCAAGGGAATAAATCTCAAATTGTTTGTCTACTTTAAAGGGGGCATTATAACAATTCTATTAAAGGATTTGTATAGCTGACAATGGTAAAAGATTTCCACTTGATGGAGTTGTACCTATATTTCTGATTAATTTATCATCTTTACCTGAAATAATAGATAAG
>JACMQJ010000618.1 GCA_014377055.1 Candidatus Sericytochromatia bacterium | reverse complement strand
TTGCAAAAAGATATTTATAAAGAAAATCTTCTAAAATCTTTAGCTAATAAAAAAGCTATAGACTTGATGAAGTCGTTACCTGCACTCAGCAATGAGTTGGATCTAAGCTATTTATTTAGTGAGGATAATTTGCCAGTACACGATACCCAATAGTATGGGTTTGCAATACCAGCAAGGCTTTATTGCCTGTGGCGGATACTATATCCCCAGAAATTCTCAAAGAAGTAAAAAGTTTTTGTAATAAATTAATGCCTGAAATATATTTGTTGTTCCAAAACTTTGATTTTAAACCGAATAATGTCAAAGGAGAAATCGTAGTAGAAGAAATTATTACCAAATTTGCTTTCGCAGATAGTTTGTCTGATAGCTTGCGAAGTAAGAACGAGTTTAAACCAAAGATAAAAATTTAAGAATTTTCTATTTTGGGTAATATTAGTTTGTGCAGTAAATAGCTAGATAATAACCATCCTATTAAAAATCCTACAAATAAATTTATAGAATAAAAAAATAAATTATGATATTCAAAAGAAATCCAGAAAATAAATAACGATGAAATAAATCCAATAAGGATATTATATTTAAGGTTTAGCTTAAATCTTTGGAGTAGTACACCAAGAATACAAGCAAATACCAGACCAGTGAAAAAAACAAATGCAACTAGTTTAGCATGCGACATATAATCAACTGCTTGAGCATAGGCTGGAATAAAACTCAAGAGTAAAGGGATAAAAATAATTTTTTTCATTTTTTTGTGTTTGTATTTAAATAATATTTAAATATTATTTTAAAAATTAAATAAAGGCAACCATAATCCGTCTTTATTAGATTTTTTGTATTTTTTCTTTATTCTCTTTAGTAAATAGTTTTTGTTGTAAAGATTCTTGCATACAAAACTTTTCAAAACCGCTTTTAAATGACTGCTGGATATGCTTGTGATTTTCGTAGCCTATACGTTCACCGCGCTTTGATTCAGAAAATTGCTCGAAAACTTCAGTTGTTAAAAATACATCAAATGTGTAAGTGAGACATTGGCTTAACATTTGATTAAAAACTGCAATATCAGTAATTTTTTTTGTTCTTATTTCAAACTCCACAGTCCCAAGACTTATTTTTTTAGAGACTGAAAAGTTTGAGTTAATATAATAGAGAATTAAATTAACAAGAGTTTGAGTAACAAATAAATTATCGTAAGATTTTTCTTTAAGGGCCAAGAAGTTAACTTCAATAATTTTATGATAGATAGTAAATTCTTCTTCACTAAGAACGATTTTAGTTTGAGGTTTTAAAGCATCATTTTTAACCAAAATATCTCTTGCCGTATCGACTACTCTTATATTGGTTGATGTGTTAAAGAGTTTTCTTATAATATCTTCTATACAGGAAAATTTAAACTTGCGCAGCACATTCAATACCTCCAAGTGACAGGTCTCAGAGCTACTTTTTTGTAATCTACTTCTTATGATAATAGGAACTACGGGAAGGCTATAGTCTATGGCAATCTTGTTAACAGCTTTTAGGTATGTGTAGTAGATAATATTATTGTCTATATTTCTCCTTGTTTTTTTGCCTAGAGATTTAAATTCATCAGGTAATATATTTTGAAATTTTATAATATCGTCAATAGACTCAAATAATTTTGAAAAAATGTTTGAGTGTGCAGTAACTTTATCTTGAAACCCAAAGCTAAAGTTATCCCATAATTTTTTTGATAATATAGATGAATTTTTATGATTGTGATAAACTAAAGATAAAAGTTTCTTACCCGCTTTTAGCATACTTTGTTTTTTTATATAATTATTTTCGTCAGAATAATAGATAACTGCGGCTTGAAGCCACACATTAAATAATTTTCTATGTTTTATTATTTCATATGATGAAAAAAGCCAAATAAAATCTGGAGCGAAATATTCAATTTGATCATTTTTTTCAATAGATTTTTTTAGTTCTTTAGGAAAATCTACGAAATTTTTTAAATCTTTTTCTGAGATAAATGAAATTTCCCCAGTGTAGAGCTTACCGTTTTCATTATAGCAATTCAATGCTCCACTCTGAATAAAGGAAGCGATTTGTTCATCAGTGAGCATTTTCATGTGTTCACATTATAAAATTAAAGACAAAAAAGCAAGTTCTCTAACAAATTCTCACAAAGATTAAATGTTAAACATGATTTGGTATAAGTTTTTTGTCGGGTTTCACCATAAGAAAATATTAGCTCCATATAGTCATTTTAAGTGATTTAATTAACCATGAATCACTTAAAAAATATTTTAGATATTTTTAATACGTTTTTTTTCTGACTTTCACAGGGCTGGCAATAGGCTCAATGTTTACAGTTTTTGGTGTTTTTTCTATCTTGGCTTCAATTTTTTTCATGGCTTCCATCAACTCAATGTTTTGAGAAATTTGTTTGATATATGAGCGAGAAGTATCAAGGTAGCCAGGTTGAAGTTCAATATAGTTAGCCTTACATGCTAGTGCAAAAGGTGAGTGGCTTGCAACAATAATTTGCAAATCATGTTTAATAGCTGCTTGCTCAATCATTTTCCACAAATTGGCTTGCACATGAACAGCTAAACCTGACTCAGGCTCATCTAAAAGAATTGTTTTTTGTCCTTCAGGAATACTGGCTTTAAGCAATTCCTTGGTAATTTCATTTAAAGATCCCCCTTTAATAGCAATCTTACTAGGGGCTTGAACTTTACCAGTTAAAATCCCCAAAATTCTTTGCATACGATAAAGAGTAGTTAGCCCAGTAGATTGTTTAAGTTGTGTTTCAGCGACCCCCTCACTTAAAAAATCATTATCAAAAGCCGCCATACCACCAAACAAACCTACAGCTTGCCTTGGATTGGTGTACATCACAGCCTGCCCATCGTGCTTAACCGCAAGGCCTTTAAGCTTAGAGTCACGATATCCCGAAACATCTTGTACCCAGCTATTTGTGATGGTGGAAACTCCACCTTGTTCAGAGGCAGTAAACTGAGCCATGATTTTTAACAAGGTAGACTTACCTGTACCGTTAGGGGCATAAATAATATTAAGACCCGGCTTGAATTGCATTTGAGTATTTTTTTTGAAAAAATCAAGCTCTACTGTGTATTTAAAGTTCTCGGAGTCTTTGATGTTAGTAAAATCAATATCAGAAATCATTTTGTCCTTAAGTTGTCTGGGAATGCTACAATTGTAGCATGAAAAATGGTATGTGTTTGTAGATATAGAAAAACTGCTATAATATTTATTATGAATTTATATAATAATTTTTTCTATCTCGCACAATTCACTTTTGATGAGAGTGCAAATGCACTGCCTTTGCCATGCATGTATGGCTTTCATTTATATTTGATTGCTGATACGGGTGTAGAGTTGGAAAGATTTAATCTTCCATCTGTTGGATTGCTAAAAGATGATAAAGTCGCACTACATATGAAATTCAAGATTTTATTTGATAAAGAAAGCCAAAAAGAAGAGTCTTCAATTAAATTAGCAGGCTTACTCTATAAGGAAAAATTTGATAGTTTGATAAATTCATTTGAGAACCACACTCAATACAGCAGAAATATTATTTGTAAGGGCAAGATAACAACTTCTTCGAACTTGTATGAAGTGATGACAGGCATAAGGCAAGATATAAGAAGTCATCTATCAAAGCCATTAGCCTTAGATAAGTATGCTACCAATGATTATCATAACCCACGTCAAAGCTATAAAAATAGAATTTCCAAACATCTTCTTTTCGTGGAAAGTTATTTTGAATCAGAAATAAAAAGGCTAACCGATGCAAATATGGATAAATCTTACTCTCAAAATTTTGATGAAAATACCCCAGGAGATATAGCATTTAAAAAATATCCGTTTTGCATAGCTAATCCTAAAGGTGCTCTAAACAATATTAAGTTAAGAGATAAATTAGATTTATGTTTACCTGCATTAGAAAATAAAAAGGTTCAAAAGATATGAGTTTATATAAAGAATTATTTTTCAAAGTATCTTACGGCTTGGATAACGTAAGTGACTCTCAGCCTAATTACTTTCAAGTGGAGATATATGCAAATCCAGATATTTATCTAAATGAGTACTATGTAAAAGACGAAAGTGGCGATAGCTCTAAAAAGCAGCTCATTCTTCATCTCAAATCTTATATAAATCTAAATGCAAAAGCAAGGCAAAACTGGACAGTCAATACAGTTTTGTCAGATTGTACAAACAATTTTTTCAATGAAAATAAAAATAAAAAAGATTACGGCTACATTTTTTCTAAAAAGCATATAAAAAGCCCTATCAAAGATGTAAATGAAATGCTAAGCATCGTGTTAAAAGAATACAGCAACAACAAGCCTAATACTCAGCAAATGGAGAGTTATTTAGCTAGAACTTACCATGCACAAAAGGGTGTTATTGAACAGCATTTAAAAAATAGCATTGCTTCTCTAGAAAAAACATTGATAGAAAAAGAATTAAAGTTTATAAAAACTTATGGGGCAGTGGGTATAGATGTACCAATCGATTATAAAAAAGAAGCATATTTCAGTGTTCCTTTTTATTTAGCGATCCCCCAATATTTGAGCAAGCTACAGTTAAACAAATTTTTAAATTTTAAATTAAAAGAAAAGCAAGTCAAATCCTTAAAAATAAAAATATGAATACAAACTGGTGTTCATTTGATATTTATTAAGCTAGTGACTCAATTACTGTTTGCCGGTAGAACCAAAGCCACCTTCGCCGCGTTCGGTAAGACTAAATTCACTCACTACATTAAAAGTGGCTTGAAC